>JBJTUI010000501.1:0-7191 GCA_046080625.1 Elainella sp.
CCGAGCGACTGCGGGCTTTGGGTATAGATCCAGATGCGCCCCTGGCAGAATAGCCCGCCAGCCTCAAAGGTCAGTCTCACAACAGCCAGTTCACAACAATTAATACTGTCGGCAGCGTGGTACCATCTCTAGGTTAGGTGCTTACAGTCTGGCTTTCTAGCGGCAGTTCTCTATGCAAACTCGACAGGAAAAGATTCTGGCCTGCATTGACCCGGCTACCCAGAAAGGTCTGGAAATCGGGGCACTGCACAAGCCGATTGTCACTCGCGAGATGGGCGATATCCGCTATGTGGATCACGCCAGCACCGAGGAGCTGAAGCAGAAGTATGCCGATGACCCAAATGTTGATGTCGAGGCCATTGTTGATGTTAGCTATATCTGGGGTACGCAAACTCTACCCGAATTGGTCGGCGATGACGCTCCGTTTGACTATGTGATTGCCTCCCATGTGATCGAGCATGTACCCGATTTAATCGGCTGGTTGAAGGAGATCCGTGCGGTGCTGAAACCAGGCGGTATTCTCACCCTGGTGATTCCCGACAAGCGCTATTGCTTTGATTATCACCGCCCGTTGACACAACCTGCAGCGATTGTTGAGGCTTATCTTCAAAACCGCAGAAAGCCATCCCCAGGACAAGTTTTCGAGTTCTTCTCATCGGTTGCCTTCTGGAATGGTGACTTCGTTTGGGCTGAGAGTGCGGCAGGCAAAGAACATGAAATTACTCGTCTGCATTCGCTAGAGGAGTCTTGGCGAATGACCAATCAAATTGTTGCAGATGGCAATTATTACGATGTGCACTGCTGGGTATTTACTCCCGCCTCATTCTTTGAACTCTTGAAAACTGTGATTCAAGTTGGCGCATGTGACTTTAAGATCGCAGAGTTTTATCCAACTGAGGGCTGCGAGTTTTATGTCAGTTTGGCAGCAATGGATTTGTCAATAGAACAGGCGGAGCGCCAAAAAATTCAACTGGATAGTTTTGTCATTCCTAATATCACAGAGCCGCCGCCTGCTATTAATTCAGACTCAATGGTCGAAGTAAAACAGCAGGAGCCAACCCACTCAATCCAGAATACTATAGAGCGGCTGCGGGCTGACAAGCAACGACTGCAAGGTGACAAACAGCGATTACGCCAAAAAGTCAAATATTTGGAAGATATATTGACAATGAGCAAGAATGAAATCACCGCTATGCAGAGTAGTAAATTCTGGAAGCTAAGGAGACAGTGGTTAGAATTAAAACAATTCATTGTGAAGAAATAGCTTGGTTATCAAGTATTAGAGAATCGAGTATTGATAAGTTTAAGCCCTAAAACTTCGTAGCCGCATCAATAAAAACGCTGTTTTACTTGCAGAATTCCCCAGCTACCATGAGACACCACTGGCAGAAAGACTACCCAACAATTCCTGATTTAACCGAGGCTGAACTTGATGAAAATAGTAGCATCAAGAAAATGCTTCACCTCATTGGTGGGGGCAAACGGGTAATCGATTTCGGCTGTGCCACCGGTTACTTGGCAAGACTGCTTCGGGCTAGGGGCTGTGAAGTAGTGGGGATTGAAATCAACGAGCGCGCAGCCAAGATTGCTGAGGATTACTGTGAGCAAGTTATTGTTGCTGACCTAGACTACATAACTCTAACGGAGCTACTGCCCGACCAGAAGTTTGATGTTGCGGTTTTTGGAGATGTGCTGGAGCATCTTCGTAACCCCTGGGAACTTCTAGAGGAAGTTCGGCAGATTTTGACCAGCGATGGATATGTTGTTGCCTCTATTCCAAACGTTGGACATGGCGCTGTCCGCTTAGCGTTACTCAAGGGCCAGTTTCAGTATGAGCCATTGGGCCTCCTAGACAATACTCACCTTCGTTTCTTCACTCGAGAGACGGTGATCGATCTGTTTGAACAGTCGGGTTATACCATTGACAAGATTGATCCAACATTGATGCCCGTGTTTTCAGGTCTATGGGTCCCTAAAATTGAGCGGGATATTTTCCCCTCAGAATTGGTTGAGAAAATTGAGCAAGAACAGGATGCCGATACATTTCAGTTTGTGCTACGCGCTTTTCCGCTAACTGAGGAGGGCAAGTATTTAGCATTAGAGTCGAAATACAGTCAATTGCTTGAAACACAGGAAATGCTTCAAGCCCAGGTGAAGCAACTTCAGCAGAACTACCAGAGCTCACAGCAGGATTGCCAGGAGACTCACCTCAAGGCCCAGGAGTTTTATCAGCAGTCGCAGCAATTTTATGAACAGTTGCAAAACACGCAGCAAGAGCTGACTGAAACTCACAGCTATCTAAATTCTAGAGAAGCTAACTTTCAGCAGCAGTTGGAGCAGCAAAAGGCTCAGATTGAGAGTCTAAACGCGCAGCTTGAAACCGCCCACCTTCAGGCCGCTCAGCTATACAACGATCTACTCGAATCTCAGCGAGATCTGGAGGTGCAGCGTTTTAGAAGTGAGAGACTCAGCGAGAATCTGGAGAAGGCCAGAGCAAGGGTGCAGCGGATTAAGGCGGAGCGAGACGAGACTCAACTGTCTCTAGAGAATGCCCAGTCTGAGGTTGCTGCGATGAAAACTAGCAAATTTTGGAAATTGCGCAGTAAGTGGTTTGGGGTGAAAGGCAAACTAGGGTTGAGAACAGACTGATTTTTTCCTGAATTAGCGTATTTCTTGAGCGATAGAATTGCGAGCAAACAGGGTCAATAGGGACTTGGGAGACTGACATCTTAGGAGTTATGGGTATGACCATTGATGGCGCGACAGTCAAAGAACGAGAAAACTTCCTTACTCTATTGCAATGTGTTAAATGCGGTGGTCATCAGCTAGAGCTAGGTTCATCGAGATTGAATTGCCAAAACTGTGGTGCATCCTACTCCATGCTCCAAGGAATTCCAGTTTTTCTAGACGACCCAAGCGTAGTAAAAATATTACCGCTTGAACATACTAGCAACTCGGTGCCTAAGCCTGTGTTTGAGTGGCTAAAACAACTCAATGGGTATGGTTTGAACATTGGTGCTGGAGCCAGTCAGGTCAAGCTTCCCAATTTAATTGAGATGGAATATGCCATCTTTAAAAACACAGACGTCGTAGCTGATGCCCATCACCTGCCTTTTAGAGATGAGGTATTCGAAGCAGTCGTTGCTTTCAACGTGTTTGAACATCTCAGTAACCCTAAACAGGCAGCTCAAGAGATCTTTCGAGTTTTAAAGCCCGGCGGAAAAGTTATTATTCATACTGCCTTCTTGCAACCTCTCCACGAAGCGCCCTACCATTTCTTCAACGCTACAAAATATGGCGTTATGCAATGGTTCTCAGACTTTAAAGTTCAGGTTTGCCAGGTTTCTGAAAACTTTAACCCCGCTTTTACCTTGGCTTGGCTCTCGAGCGAGCTCCTGCAGCTTACAGGGCAGGTCCACGGTACCGATGTAAGCCAGGCTCTTGCTAAAACGACGCTTGCAGACTGGGCCAAGCTTTGGGAAGATCCCAACAGTAGACAAGGACTGCTCTGGGAAGCCTGTCGTCAGCTTCCACAAGAAATCCAGGAGAAGATTTCGGCGGGTTTTGAACTAGAAGCTGTTAAATCACCACACCTAGATCATGAGTCAACGACGAACGGCAATGGCCATTCAACGCCCCTAGTGTGCAAACCGTCACCGGTTCAGTCTGTCCTTCTGGAGAAACTCATCTCTCCGACTTCGCCAACCCCAGGTCAGGCCCACGGGCAGAACGCTAATCAGCAGGTTCCACATGCAACGGCTTCGCCACCTGCGGTTTCAACGTCGATTAATAAGGTGCGGCTTTTTGTCACGACTCTGGGAAACCATTTCATGATCGAAATTGCCTATATCTACGCTGAAGGTTTCACGAAAAGTGGGATTCCTGCTGAGATTGCAATTGACAAAATTCCTGACATTAATCCAAATGATGATTTGATGCAAATTGTCATTGCACCTCACGAATTTTTCAATTTATTCCTAGTCCCAAGGCTAAACCAAGGTGAGATCAAAGATATTGTTAAATCTGTTTATATGCTCAGCGCTGAGCAGCCTTACTCGCCTTGGTTCGATATGGCCTGCGAGCGTTCTCGCGAATCCAAAGGTGTACTTGATATCACGGCACAAACGACTCAAGCCTATATAGCAAGAGGTGTTCCGGCGGTCCACTTGCCATTGGGCTATGCCTCGGTTTTTGAAGCTGGTGTGGCCGATCAAAAGAATTCTGAGAGACCAGTTGATCTGTTGTTTTTGGGTAGCCATTCTCCCAAACGAGAGGCGTTTGTTTCTCGATACGCAAGTTTCTTCAATCAGTACAATAGTCAGATTACAATTACACGCTTGGAGAAGCCAAAGTTTGCCAAAACACCGGGCTTCTATGCAAATGAAAAGCGGAATCAGCTGCTTAGATCAAGCAAGATTATCATTAATGTTCATGCTGTAGATAACACCTATTTTGAATGGTTGCGGGCAATGATGGCGATTGCCAATGGCTGCTTATTTGTGACGGAAACAAGCGACTACATTGAACCACTGATCAACTATCAGCATATTGTGATGACCAGCTTAGAAGATATCCACGCTCAATGTGAGTATTATCTGACTCATGAGGATGAGAGGCTGAAGATTGTGAATCGAGCCTATGACTTTGTGACTCGTTATTTCAACTCGCAACAGATTTGTACCCGCTTCCTGGGCAGGCTCCAGGCATTTAGCCATTTACTGTCGAAGGAGGCTCTCCTGTGAAAGAGTATCTCGATTCTGCCCGTCGCAATTTGACTATGACCCGTCTGGAGATGGGGAAGGTATGTAGGCTCCTAGGACACGAACCCTGGGAAAGAACTGTAAATTCAGCCTACTCTACAGTGGAGTCTGTGAGCGTTAGCGTAGTCATCACACTCTTTAATTACGCTGAATATATTCTCGAGTGCTTGGAAAGTGTTTGTAATTCTGAAACAAGCAATTTGCCAGATGGATTTGAAGTACTTGTAATTGATGATGGCTCAACGGATAGCTCAGCGGATGTGGTTAGGCACTATATGCACCAAAGTACTGTGCCGATCTGCCTGGTAGAAAAATTATTCAATACAGGATTGGCTGATGCTCGAAATACTGGATTGCATTTGGCCCGTGCCTCTTATGTTTTCATTCTAGATGCAGATAATTGGATTTATCCAAACTGTCTGTCTAAGATGTATGAAACCCTAGACGGCTCAGATTTTGCTGCCGCCTATGGAATTATCAATCAGTTTGACAATGACACTCGTGAAGGATGTGGGCTAGTTTCCTTGTATGAATGGGACATAGATGAGCTAGTACAAAGACCTTTTATTGATGCGATGGCGCTGTTCCGGCGAGATGTTCTGCTCCAACTCGGCGGTTACTCCGTAGAGTTAATGGAGGTTGGCTGGTGTGGATGGGAAGATTATGATTTGTGGTTAAAAATTGCTCAAGCTGGATATTCATGTAAATGTATACCACAAATTCTAAGTGCATATCGGTCGCATTCCCATTCCATGATCGCAACGACAAGCCCCTACGAACTTTTTATTGCGAAGCACTTTACTAAGAAATACGCGAACCTTATAGAGAAATGTCATCCCGACAGTCAGTACTTGTTTGGTGTATTGAGGGATAGGATATTTGGCCCAGTCCCAGTTACTCCATCTTCTGTAGTAGCTCCAAGCGGCAATCAAGAGGAGATTCAGAAATTGAAGGCGCAACTGCGTCAGGCTCGCCAAAATACACAAAACTTGAAAGATGAGCTAGAACAGGCCTTGAATCGCATTGCAGCAATGGAGACAAGTAAGTTTTGGAGGCTGAGAACATCTTGGTTTCGATTAAAGCGAAGAATGGGACTTCCAGGGCAAGAATAGAGGTGTGAGCAATGGTTGATAGATGGTCGGAAGCCGCATATTCGCAGCACAAAAGTCTTGATCCCGTCTACGAAGTCTGGCTCAAGGAAAATTTTCCTCGAAAGGCAGAGCTGATAAGCATGGAGGAAACTTGGCGCAGTTTCTCCTATCACCCTTTGATTAGTATCGTCACTCCGGTTTACAATCCGCCCATTTCATTTCTTAGGCAAGCCATTGAATCAGTTATCAATCAGGTTTACCCGAACTGGGAACTCTGTCTTGCTGATGATCATTCTCCAGATCTCCATGTACGCGAAGTTCTTCAGGAGTATGTAGATAAGGAGCCACGCATCAAATGTATTTTCCGAAAGGAGAATGGCCATATTTCAGCCTGCTCTAATTCTGCTCTAGAACTTGCGTCTGGGGATTTTGTTGCTTTACTTGACCATGATGATCTGCTAACGTCCGATGCCCTATATGAAGTAGTCCGACTATTAAATCAACATCCAGAAGCAGATATTATCTACTCGGATGAGGACAAAATAGACGATCAAGGGAACTTGAAAGACCCATTCTTTAAGCCAGATTGGAGTCCAGATTCTCTGCTTTCCAGAATGTACACCTGCCACCTTGGAACATATCGTCGCAAGTTAATTGATGCTGTCGGAGGTTTTAGAATTGGATATGAAGGTAGTCAAGACTATGATTTGATGCTGAGGGCATCTGAGAAGACGGAGAAAATTTTTCACATCCCTAAAATCTTATATCATTGGCGCATTCATGACCTCTCGGCTTCGAGCGGTGGGGATGCTAAGCCATATGCTTTCGAAGCAGCGATTAATGCATTAAATTCAGCTTTAGTTAGACGAGAAGAAGCAGGGCACATCAAGCAAGTTGCTGCTGGCTTGGGCGCATACACTGTGCGGTATCAAGTTGAGCGGGAATCTGTCAGCATTATTCTCTTATACACCGGATTAAAAGGTTCTCTGGGTCTCCTGAAGAAGACATTAGAAGCAATCAATCTTAGCAGTCATCAAAACTTTGAAGTAATTGTAGTCGATCAGAATTACTGGAAAGATGCGGATATTTCGATCGTTCATAGCCAATTACCAGAACAGCTGAACAGTAAGATCCATTATCTTAAGGTCACTCCAAACACTACAGCCGCAAGCGCCTTAAACCAAGCAGCTCAGATGGCCCAAAGTGACTATCTACTTCTCCTGCGTGACTTTGTAGAACCCATCACAGGTGATTGGATAGAGGCACTTCTAGAGCAAGCTCAGCGTCAGTCAATTGGCTGTTCTAGTGGCTTACTGTTGTCCCCCAGTAACAGCATCTGG
>JBJTUI010000502.1:0-3065 GCA_046080625.1 Elainella sp.
ATTGGCGAAGGTCTGCCGCCGTTTGAGCAGATTCAGCCCGACCAGGTTGTACCCGCCATCACCCAGCTGCTGCAAGACCTGGAAGCCGACCTGTCCCGGCTCGAAGCCAGCCTGGTGCCGACCTGGGAAGGACTGGTGACGCCGCTGGAAGAGCTAGAAGAACGGCTCTCCTGGAGTTGGGGGATTGTCGGCCATCTGATGGGAGTGAAAAACAGCCCGGAGCTGCGCCAGGCTTACGAAACCATGCAGCCGGAGGTGGTCAAGTTTATCAGCCGGTTTAACCAGAGCCAGCCGATCTACCAGGGCTTTAAGGCGCTGCGTGAAGGTGCAGCTTGGGACAGCCTGGACGAGGCCCAGCAGCGAAT
Source organism: Elainella sp. (assembly GCA_046080625.1). Taxonomy (GTDB): domain Bacteria; phylum Cyanobacteriota; class Cyanobacteriia; order Elainellales; family Elainellaceae; genus Elainella. The sequence continues at coordinate 366 of JBJTUI010000502.1, forward strand.
CGTGGAAGCGGCCCTGCGGGATGCCGAGCTGTCGGGCGTCGGTCTGGTAGGGGAAGCCAAAACCCGCTACAACGAAATTCAGCTGGAGCTGGCCGAGCTGACCACCCGGTTTTCCAACAACGTCCTCGACGCCACCAAGGCCTTCAGCCTCACCCTCACCGACCCGGCAGAAATTGCCGGACTGCCTCCCAGCGCGGTCGGGTTGGCAGCCCAGGCGGCTCGGGCGGCGGGCGAAGAGGCGGCTACGGCGGAAGCTGGCCCCTGGCGAATCACGCTGGATATGCCCAGCTATTTACCTTTCATGCAGCACAGCCAGCGCCGCGACCTGCGCGAAAAGCTCTACCGCGTGTTTATCAGCCGGGCTTCTAGCGGCGAGTTGAACAACGCCCCCCTGATCGAGCGCATCCTGGAACTGCGGCAGGAGCAGGCTCAGCTCTTGGGCTACGGGAGCTATGCCGAGGTGAGTCTGGCCGCCAAAATGGCCCCCAGCGTCGAAGCCGTGGAAAAGCTGCTGGAAGAACTGCGGCAGGCCAGCTACAGCGCCGCCCAAACAGACCTGGAAACCCTGCAAGCCTTTGCCCAGGAACAGGGCGAAACCGAGCCGCTCCAGCCCTGGGATATTGCCTTCTGGTCGGAGCGCCAGCGCGAAGCCAAGTTCGACTTCAATGCCGAAGAGCTGCGGCCCTACTTCCCGCTGGAGCAGGTGTTGAGCGGCCTGTTTGACCTGTCCAAGCGAATCTTTGGCGTCACGATCACGCCTGCCGACGGCCAAGCTCCGGTCTGGCACCCCGACGTGCGCTATTTCCAGGTGAGCGACGAGTCGGGCGAGACGATTGCCCACTTCTACCTCGATGCCTACAGCCGCCCTGCCGAAAAGCGCGGCGGTGCCTGGATGGACGAATGCCTCAGCCGCGCCAAGCTGCCAAGTTCGGAACTGCGCCTGCCCGTAGCCTACCTGGTCTGCAACCAGACGCCGCCCGTAGACGACAAGCCCAGCCTCATGACCTTTGGCGAGGTCGAAACCCTGTTTCACGAGTTTGGCCACGGCTTACAGCATATGCTGACCCGTGTGGACTATAGCAAAGCCTCGGGCATCCGCAACGTCGAATGGGATGCCGTCGAGCTGCCCAGCCAGTTCATGGAAAACTGGTGCTACCACCGCCCCACCCTGCTGAGTCTGGGCAAGCACTACCAGACCGGCGAACCGCTGCCGGAAGCCTACTACCAGAAGCTCTTGGCCGCCCGTACCTACATGAGCGGCAGTGTGATGCTGCGCCAGATTCACTTCAGCTGGGTCGATCTGGAGCTGCACCACCGCTATCGTCCGGGTGGCGAAACTCCCGAGCAGGTGCGCCGTCGCATCGCCGAAACCACGACCGTGATCCCGCCCCTGCCGGAGGACGCCTTCCTCTGCGCTTTTGGCCATATTTTCGCCGGGGGCTACGCGGCGGGCTACTACAGCTACAAGTGGGCCGAAGTTCTCAGTGCCGACGCCTTCTCGGCCTTTGAGGAAGCTGGCCTGGAGGACGAACAGCAAATCGCCCAGGTGGGCCACCGCTTCCGCGAAACCGTTCTGGCTCTGGGCGGCAGCCAGCACCCGATGCAGGTGTTCGAGTCCTTCCGGGGCCGCGAGCCCAACACCATAGCGCTGCTGAAGCACAACGGTCTGGCGGCTTGAATCTGACAGCCTAAAAACGCCTGTTCCGCTTCTGAAGTTCCCGCAGGGCTCTGACTATTGATCTGCTCTGCGGGAATTTGCTTTATGTCAAAGCATGAGGATTCTCGGCAAGCAGAATGACCATGCCGCGACTGATGAGCAGATGCGGTTAATGCTGGAAGCTTTGGGAATCTATGTCAAACTAGCGGTTGACCTCGAACGCAGAATTTTAGCGGGTGGAGGTGAACTTCATGCCGACTGTGAGCAAATTCTCTTGCAGGATGGCAGTCGGCAGGTTGATGTTTGGGGCGCTGATTGGTATCCGCTTCAGCAAACAACAGGATACGAATCTATCATCAACATTCGTCCGGGCATGAATCGCTCAATGCTGATTCAAAGTCCCGAAGTCCGTACAAGGATTGATCAAATCGCTCAATCGCTGTTGGGAGGCGTCGCATGGAGATAAACTGGGACATCCTCAAGGCTCACTATTTGCAATCGGCGCGAGCTGCCCAGCTGGATAGCCTTGCGCTCAATTTGACGAGGATTCAAACGCTTTTAGAGAGCGGCGATCAGCAATTTGCCTACCATTTGGTGCGTGAGAGCCAGTTCTTCATTGAGTGGACTGTGCCGACGATTGATCTAGATACAGATTTGTTAACTGCAACTGAATTAATTGATTTGCAGCGGCAGCTCAGCATTTGGAAGCTAGATTGGTCTGCACTGTGGGAGAATTTAGCGGATCGGCAGACGGCAATGGCCCAAATTCAATCCTGGATTGCTCGGTTGCAGGCCCAGGCGCGAACCACCTCAGCAGCATAGGTGCTGGCGGCGCAAAGTGAGCTGGAATCTGGCGGCCCAATCTGGAGGACGAACAGCAAATCGCTCAGGTGGGCCACCGCCGGGTTATTGTCAAATCTGGTGTATGAAGAAGAATTAAGCAGCGTTTTTGGTCGTGGAGCGAACGAGGTCAGTGATTGCGATACCATCCTGAAATTTGACTCCTTCAATCACCTGAGCTAGGCGATTAAATCCGCGAATCC
>JBJTUI010000503.1:0-3791 GCA_046080625.1 Elainella sp.
GGCGACTGGAAGCTGGAGCGCGAGGTGGATCTGGTGCCGATTCCGGGCAGCGTCATGATCCCGGACTTTCGCCTGGTGCATCCAGACGGGCGCAGCTTCCTGCTAGAAATCGTCGGCTACTGGCGGCCCGAGTATCTCCGCAAAAAGTTCGCCCAGGTGCAGCAGTCGGGTCGTCAAGATCTGATTCTGGCGATTTCGGAGCGACTGAATCTGGAGAAAGCAGGCGTCAACTTTCACAACACCCCGGCCCGCCTGATCTGGTTTAAAGACAAACTCCTGCCCAAGGCCGTGCTGGAATTGTTGAACCAGGATGGCTCCTAATTTGGCCCAACTGTCAGCGACAATCAGAACTGGAGCCTCTAGCGAATTGATTCTATGCTGAGATTTACGTCCTGTATGGCCGCCAACAGCGATGCCGTCTGTCACCAGATCGCGCAGTACATCGGCAATCGGCTCAGTTGCCCAACCGAATTTGTCGGCGACATCCCCTGGCAGGCACGGGAGCAGGCATTGGATCAGGGCCAAATTCAAGTGGGCTGGATTTGCGGCTTGCCCTATGTCCGCAAGGCCGACCAAGCTCTGCCCATGGAATTGCTGGCGGCTCCGCTGATGCAGGGAGAGCACTACCAAAATCAGCCGGTCTATTTTTCGGATGTGGTAGTGCGACGAGACAGCCCCTGGCAGAACTTCGACCAGCTCCAGGGAACCACCTGGGCCTATAACGAACCGGGCTCCCACTCTGGCTATTATTTGACCCGCTATACTCTGGCCAATCGCGGCAAAGCTTCGGGCTTCTTTGGTCAGGTAATTGAGTCGGGAGCCCACCAGAAGTCCCTGCAACTGGTTTTGGCAGGCGCAGTGGATGCTTCGGCCATCGACAGCACGGTCCTGGAACTAGAATTACAGCGTCAGCCCGAGCTGGCGGCCCAGATCCGGATCATCGACCGGTTTGGCCCCAGCCCGATTCCGCCCTGGGTGATCTCTACAGCCGTTGCGCCCACCCTCCGCTCCCAGCTGCGGCAGGCGTTCTTGGAGATGCATACCGACCCGGAGGGCAGGGCAATTTTGGCCCAGGGCTTGATCGCTCGTTTCGCAGCTGTTACAGATGCAGACTACGATCCAATTCGCCAAATGGCCCAACAGGCTGAAGCTGTTCTACTTTAGAGAAGTCAGAGCTGACCTCAATGCCGCTTGCCCATCAGCCCCTCACTGCCCTAAACCATCGCTATCTCAGGCCATCGCTATGCAGAGGAACTCCGATGACCCAGCTTCTCGATAACCCAATTGAACAGCGCTTCATCCAAACCGGCGTGAGCTCGGAGAGCTTTAAGGCAATTCAAAGCGGATTTAACAGCTCGCCTGGAGTCCGCCTATTCTACTACGAGGGGCAGTTAGAGATTTTGGATCAACCTGTCCCGATTGGCTGCCTGTGCCGCCATTGAATCTCGCTCTCAGGCCGTAAGGCAGTTTAGGCGGCAGTCCTGATAGTTAAACCCTGGGATTGAGTCTTTCCCTCCAACAATTTACCGATGGGAGCGTGTCACCTTCTACAGAGAAAAAAGGAAAGCCTGATTTTTCCGTTATCGACGAAAGCCATTGACACGTATGTATGGTTTTTCTCTCAAGAAGGTGACACGCTCCCTTTACCGATTTGCCAAATTCGGTTAAATTCGGTATTGGCAGACCCAACCTCACTAGGCCAAGCAATCTGCCAGGAGATATCTAAATGACTGAAATCGTAGAACACCTGAACAACTGTCGAACAATCCACTGTTAAGCGGGTAAGTCTTTAGTAGAGACAGCACAGTTAATTTCCCTGTTGTGAACATAAGAATAAGTGAGCGAATATGTCGCTGTTTAGTCGGCTCCTAAACCTCAATACTGGCAGTATTCCACTAGAAGATTTCTTCACCGAACTAGTTGCATATCTCTTCAGCCAGAATAAAGAACTTTTGTATGCTTGGCTCAAAGAGCTAAATCTACTTGATACAGATACTTGTCTGGATGCGCATATTTCGACACAGAGAGAGTTCGAGCCTCTTGATGGGCATCTGTTGGGTAGTCGGCCTGATATCTTAATTGAGCTGGTAGATGATAAAGGTTGCAGTATCATCTTTATTGAGAGTAAAATTGCTTCTCAGGAAGGCTACGAGCAACTCTCAAGATATGCAGAGATCTTGCATAATCTTCCAAAATTTCGCAAAAAGCTTCTTTTGTACATCACTCGAGATTTTGAACCGAAAGACAGAGAAGTTATCTTTAAAAATGTTCCTGACTCCATTGTCTGCTTTGAACAATTGCGATGGCATCAATTTCATCGATTTCTTCAACCTCATGCAGACACAACGCTTGTCCAAGAAGTTATTGAATTCATGAATGAACACCAAATGGCACATAACAATCAGTTTTCATCTATTGATGTAATCGCGTTAGCAAATTTTACAAAATCGCTAAGGAGCCTAGAAGAAATAACCTGAACTTTTCAGGATGATAAGCTAACCTAAAAGAGCCGTGATTTCTTGCTGCTAAGATGCTTGAGCCTGAAGTTGAAGAAACGATCCAAGTCAAATACGAACAACTCGCTCCGTATCTCAATGAAACCAGTAAGCGGATATGGGCAGCCGTCGAAGCATTGAGTCTAGGACATGGTGGAGTGACAAGCGTCTGTCGTGCAACTGGGTTATCGCGAACGACCATTCATGCCGGAATCAATGAATTAGAGTCTGCTGAGACCGGCACATTTGCGATTGAGGACTATGGAGCGGTGCGACGCAAAGGAGGTGGACGAAAACCCGTCACCGAGAGTGACCCAACGGTGTTAGAAGACTTAGAGCAGTTGATTGACCCTGCCACTCGTGGAGACCCCGAAAGTCCGTTACGATGGACCAGCAAAAGTACGACCAAATTAGCCCAGCAACTGCAAGTTAAGGGGCATTCAGTCAGTCAACGCACCGTGTGTCGATTGCTGTGGGAGATGGGATACAGCTTACAGTCGAATCGCAAAACCCAAGAAGGTAAATCTCCGGTTGAGCGCGATGCCCAGTTCGAGCAGATCAGCCAAAACGTCAAAGCATTCCAACAGCGACAGCAACCCGTTATCTCAGTGGATGCAAAGAAAAAAGAACTCATCGGCAACTACAAACAGACGGGTGCGGAATGGGAACCGCAGGGCGAACCCACCCTGGTCAAGACGCATGATTTTGCCGACAAGCAACTGGGCAAAGTGATTCCCTACGGCGTTTACGATCTGAGTTTGAATCAAGGATGGGTGAGTGTTGGCATTGACCATGACACCGCCCAGCTAGCCGTCGCGACAATTGGACAGTGGTGGGAGCAGATGGGGCAAGCTGCTTATCCAAATGCCACTGAGCTACTGATTACAGCCGATTGCGGGGGCAGCAACAACTATCGAACCCGGTTGTGGAAGTGGGAGCTTCAGCAACTGGCAACCAACCTGGGCTTAACCTTACAGGTGTGTCACTTTCCACCGGGAACCAGCAAATGGAACAAGATTGAGCATCGTTTGTTCGCTCAAATTACTCAAAACTGGCGAGGCAGACCGTTAGTGAGTCGAGAAGTCGTAGTCAATTTGATTGCCAACACAACCACATCGACCGGGCTGAAAGTCAGGGCGGCACTTGATGAAGGAGAGTATCCCACAGGCATCAAAATTACCGAGGAGCAATTCGACTCCATCCATCTCGAAACCGATGATTTTCATGGTGAATGGAACTACAAAATCTTGCCTCAAATTACTTGAGAATTGTCCAGGTTATTATTTCTAGATTCCT
>JBJTUI010000504.1:0-8014 GCA_046080625.1 Elainella sp.
GGATTCGCGGATTTAATCGCCTAGCTCAGGTGATTGAAGGAGTCAAATTTCAGGATGGTATCGCAATCACTGACCTCGTTCGCTCCACGACCAAAAACGCTGCTTAATTCTTCTTCATACACCAGATTTGACAATAACCCAGTATCAACTGCTAATCGTGTGATTCCCATGCCCCCAGATGCCCATCCCCAAGGATTGATGACAGTGGAAGCGGTTGAAAAAGCCCTCAATCGCTCCCGTGCCTCGGTCTATCGCTATGCCAATACCGACGTGGAAATTCTCAACCCGCCCTATGACCCCAACCGCCTCAATCCCGAACTGCGAGTCAATCGCGATGATCCGCTGCTGTTTCATCCCAACGAAGTCGCCCGCTTCGCCCAGGACGTGCTGCGGATCAAACAAGTCACCATTGAAGTCCAGCAGCCCCCGGAAACCGTCACCCAGGAACTGCTAAAGGCAATTTTGGCTGAACTGCAAGCCATTCGCGCCCTGCTGGCCGACAGATCTGTTTAACTACTGCTATCCGGCCTTGCGGGTCGGCAGCGAACAGCCGATCGTGATCTCGGCGGTTTTAGGATAGCTGTCGAGCAGGCGCAGGAAGGTCTGGGCGTTAAAGCTTCTGGGGTCTTGGCGGCTGTGAGAGCGATCGACAATCTTATGGTAGGTAATCCGCTCGCTGGGGACGCTGGTTTTAGCCACCAGCCAGGCCAAGGACTGGTATTGGGCGCTGGTATAGCCGCTGTGGCTGCTGCCGTTATTGTCCCCATCGGCAGGGGTTTCCAGGGAAATATGGTAGGCAAAATTATTGACCGAAGGCGGAAATTCCGGATTCGTCTGGACGCTCTCTTCCCCGTTGGGTCCAGCAAACACCGAGTTGCCTGCCCCAAAAGCCCGCTTGTCTGGCGGCACCAGATAATAAACCGTGCCATCTAGGCCGATCAGCGTATGATAGCTGACCTGATCGTCATCGCGGGGGTGGGGCGTCTGGAAATAGTTGATCGCGCTACGGGCCGAACCAACCGTTTCGTGCAGCACGATAATCGGCGCGTGATCCGCCAACCGACCGTTCAAATCCTGGATGTAGCGTTCGCCAAAGTTGGTTGGATCGGCCAACTCCACCACCTCTCGCGGCTGGTAGGCTGGGGCTTTGGCCATAGCGCTGGCTGAGGTGCTGGCTGAGGTGCTGGCAGCTGGCGCGACCTGCCGAAACCGGGAGAGCGGCACTCCGGTCGGGCGGGGGCGAATCGGCGTTGTCCCACTGCGGTTGCGTTCGGGTTGAATGGCACAGCCCAGCGGTACGCTGTCGGTAGGGGCTAGGGCTGGTAGGGGTAGGGGGGGACGCAGCGAAGGGGCCGGAGCCGTAGACTGACCGTAGCCCGGCCTGATGCCCAGCAGCAAAACCAGCAGAACCAGGCTGACAAAAGTACCGAGGAGCGAAAGCTTTGATCGCATGAGGATGAAAGTTGAGTAGAGTGAGCCGAAGGCTGAAAGCGATTATAGCCCCATCTGCTTCCCCTCCATCGAGTCACCTGCTGGATCGAGCAGTTTAGCCCTGAACCTACGGTGATTCTAGGGTCTTGGTTTAATGCCGCTAATCAACTGACTCAAATTCTGGTTGAGAACCCCATACCCCTTGCTGTTTAAGTGCAGCTCATCCAGCTGGTACTGTTGCAGCACCACACCATTGCTATCAGCCAGGAGAGGAAAAGTATCGAATACAAGCGTTTGATTGTCAGCCAAGGTTTTAATGTAGACATTCAGCTCTTTAACCGCTTGATCTATTGCATCTGACCAGAAAGGTCTGCGTTCTAGAGGCACATTTCCAGTTGGGAAAATAGTCGTTAAGATGACTGTTGCACCTATATCTTTGGCCTCTGCAACGATTTGTCAAATATGGGTTTTACAGCTAGCGACAATCTCTGTCTGACGTTCTGGGAAGAGGGCGATTGTTTTCAGGTCGTTGATGCCGACTTGGATAACTATTAGATTTGGCTTGAGTGTTGCCACATGCGCTGAAAATCGTTGGCTTGCCTGCACCGAAGTTTGGGAAGGAATACCGCGATTGATGAATTCATAACCCTTAATTTCGGGCGGCGTCCAGCTATCTGCTCTAGAATCGCCAAAGAAAACTACACGAGACTGAGCGGTGGGAGCTTCTGTTTGATTGACGGGATAATAAGCCAAACCCAACGGATCTAATCGCGTCTGATTCAGCTCCAAATAGTAAGTTTTGGCTTGTCTGTAGAGCAGAAAATTCAGAGCAGCTGACCCTCCCAACATAGTCAACAGAAGGGCAGTCAGCAGCTCATAGCGTCGTTTGAATATCGAATGTTTGACAGACAATTTTTCACCCTCTGAGCAAAATACTAGGACCGTTCACCAGTTCACCAAGCATCAGTCTTATCGCTATATTTTCCGGGGCATTGCTTAGCTTGGCAGGAATGAGCGTTGGGCTCTGGGAGGCGCAGTCTTACAAAATTGTCTTTTGAAACTGCGAAATAGTGCTGAGATTTTCCAGAACTAAACTGAAACTTTGCAGATCATTAAATTAACTGATCCCAATTCTTTTTGAAGTGGCACAGAATCAATGGAGGTCAAGCGAGCTGATGCTAGCGCAGCAGAGAATCTTGTCAAGCAATATCCAAGCAAAACCCAAGCAATACCCAAGCAACATCCAAGCAACAACCCCAAAGATTCGGTAAGATTAGCCCTAATCCAGTCCGGCCATGCCTACTGCCAACCATGCAAAACCTGCAGCAAACGATCAGCAATCTGGCCCACAAAGACTTGAGCGAGCGCAAGACCTGGTATTCGGCGGCGGCAGAGGCCTATAACCAGGTGCGGCCCCACTATCCGCAGTCGCTGATCGAGCGGGTAGTGAACTTAGCCCAGCTCAACTCGGCTTCCCAGTTGCTAGAAGTGGGCTGCGGGCCGGGTACGGCTACCGTAGCCTTTGCGCCGCTGGGCTGTTCGATCACCTGCTTGGAGCCAAACGCCGACTTTGTAGCTCTGGCGCAACAGAACTGCGCGGCCTATACCAACGTCCAGATCGAGAATTTGGCCTTTGAGGAATGGCAGCCCGCAGGCCAAAGATTTGATGCGGTACTGGCGACCAGCTCGTTCCACTGGATTCCCGCCGAAATTGGCTACCCCAAGGCGGCAGAGCTGCTCAAACCAGAGGGGACGCTGATTTTGCTGTGGAATAAGGAGCTTCAGCCCAGCCGCGAGCTGTACGAGAGCTTTCTGGATCTGTACCAGACCCACGCGCCTGCCCTGATTTGGTATGAGGAACCAGAAACTCAGCTGGCGATTATTCAGGCGGTGGGCCAGATGGCCGTCGAGTCGGGACAGTTCAGCCAACTAGATTTTAAGTACCAGTGGTGTCAAGCCACCTACAGCGCTGCCCAGTACCTGCGGCTGCTCAGCACCTACTCGCCCCAGATTGCCCTGCCCGCCGCCAACCGCGAGCAATTGTTTGCCGGAATCCAGGCTCGAATTGAACAGCAGGGGGGCCAGATCGACCTCACCTACCTGTCGGCCTGTCATCTGGCTCGTCGCTGAAGTGCTCTGCGCTGACTGGTTAGAATGCAGATATGACAAGATTCCCAGTGATCCTGGTGCCAACCCAGCTACAGGCGGTCCAGCCCGACACTCTGCCCAAAGCGCTTAGCCAAACGGTTCCACCGACAGGGGCTCGCCACCGTCCACCGCGTGGCCATGCCGAGAGCCAGTTCGAGCGCGATCTGTGGCGCTATTTTCCTGGCAAAATCCACACGGGTCTGCTGATTCAGCCTGACGAAACCCTGCCGCCCTACGCCCCCGATTTTGCCTACATCGATCCGCGTCTGAATCTGCACATTGACATCGAACTAGACGAACCCTACAGCTACGACAGCGGCCAGCCCTTACACTACCGCGACTGTGCCAAAGACCAGCTGCGCAACCAGCGATTTCTCGACTGGGGCTGGGTGGTGATCCGGTTCAGCGAACAGCAGGCCGTGCAATTCCCCGAGCGCTGCTGCAAAGCTATCGCCAGCCTGATTGCCACGCTCACCCAGGACAGCTCGGTGATGGTGTCGTTTCGCCAGGTAGCCACCCTTAAACCCGAGCGCTGCTGGACCCAGACCGAGGCCGAACAAATGGCCGCTGCCCAGTTTCGCAACAGCTATCTAGCCCAGCCATTGTCTCTGGCCCGATCTCTGCCCCAAGCCCGTCGCCGCAAACCGCCATCACCCCGTCGCGCCTTTACCGCCTCCAGCCTGACGTTTTACTGTCCTGAATGCGGCGAGGGGCCAATTCGCTGGCAGGGACACTACATTGCCTGCCCCAACTGCCGCTACGATGCCTTTGCTCTGTAGAATTTCCAATACCACAACTGATCTTTATGGAATCTTTTTAAAATCCGCAAAAATACCCCTGTCCTTCCGTCCCCCAATCGGGCAGAGTAGTCAGAAGCCAACTTGACTAATTTCGCTTGCCGCATCCCTCCTGGGACAGAACTTGCGGTAAGTCGTTTGACAAGATCCTCTGACACAATCCCCATGCTGAAGAAAATCGATCGCTCTCTCCTCACCATCCTGGTCTGCGGTGCCCTTGGCGTGGTGTTTGGCGCAACCGCCAGTCAGGCCGAGATGAACCAGTGTTTTACCGCAGAACGTCCCTCTGATCAGTGTTTAATGCAAGATCCAGTAATGAAGCGGGTCGAGGGCATGAGCATGGGGTTCTTTGCCGGTGCCGGAGCGGCGATTGGTGCCACTTGGCGGATGCAGCGCAGGGGCTAAGCCCGCTTACTTGCAGGCCACAGGATATACTGCCAGCGAATCGCTGATGGCCGCTTAGCTAACGACCACTGCTAACGACCACTGGGGCAGCCACCAGCCCCGCCTTTTCCAGATGGGCAGCAGCTCGCAGCACCAATGCCTCCTGGTAGGGAGCGCCAATAATCTGGACTCCCAGGGGCAGGTCGCCCGGACGCTGGATCGGCACGGAAGCTATCGGCAGACCAATAAACGAAAGGGGTTGGGTATAGAGCCCTAGGTTGGGCCGCACCAAGACCTCTTTGCCATCCAGCCACATGGTCTGCTGACCAATTCGCGGCGTGGCGCAGGGCGTGACCGGAGCCAGAATTAAATCGACCTGCTGAAACAGTTCGCGCACCCGGTCGCGGTACCACTGGCGAAACTTCTGGGCCTGGATATACCAGGTGTTGGGCATCATCGTGCCCGCAATGAACCGATCGCGGGTGGCAGGGTCAAAGTCTTGGGCACGGGTGCGGATGCGCTCTAGATGCAGGTTGCTGCCTTCGCTGGCCGTGATGATATAGGCGGCGGCCCGCGCCCGGTGCGATTCGGGCAAGGTAACGATTTGGGATGCGCTTAGCGCTTCAGCCACCTGAGCCACGGCTGCAAACACCTCCGGCTCACCGCCCCGGCTAAAATACTCTCCTGCCACGGCAATTCGCAGTCCGGCGATACCCTGGTCGAGCTGGGGCAAACAGGGCTCGGGCGGGAGCTGGGTGCAGACGGGATCTTGGGGGTCATACCCCTGAAGTAGGTCAAACAGCAGGGCCAGATCGCGCACTGAACGGGCAAACGGCCCAACGTGATCCAAACTGCCGACAAACAGATAGGCTCCGGCCCTGGACAGCCTGCCGTAGGTGGGTTTGAGGCCAAAGATACCGCAGAGGGCGGCGGGCACTCGAATCGAGCCGTTGGTATCAGACCCGAGGCTAATCGGCACGAGGCCACCCGCTACTGCTGCCGCCGAGCCGCCTGACGAACCGCCCGCCACGCAGTCTAAGCGATGCGGATTGTGGCAAGGCCCATAGTGGCTGTTCTCGGTGACAAAGCCGTAGGCATATTCATCCATGTTGAGCGCCCCGACCAGAACAGCTCCAGCCTGCTTCAGGGCTCTGACTGCCGTAGCATCCTCAGTCGCCGGGGGATTGGCTTGGTTGATCTTGGCTCCTGCCAGCGTAGTCAGGCCCGCCACGTCAAACAGATTCTTCACCGCGAAGGGGACACCCGCCAGCGCCCCCAGATCTTCGCCCTGCTCAATCCGGCGATCGATCTCCTGGGCCTGATCTAAGGCGGGCAGCAGGTCGGTGAAGCTATTGAGCGCCCCATCCCGAGCGGCAATCCGCTCCAGAGCAGCCTTAACCACAGCCTCGGCAGTAATGGTTCTGGCTCGAACCGCAGCAGCAGTGGCGGTAGCGTCGGCTTGTTCAAAGTCAAAAATCATGGCGAAACACAGGGATAATTTGGCACAGCAGGATATGAGACCAGGCAGAAACTCAGCCAGTGTCGCCCAATCGTCGATAGGCAAAGGTTAAATCATTAGGGCTCAAAAGTCGGCGCGATTTCCTGTAGCTCGGGCAGGGGAAACTCCATCACCAGCTGGGCAAGTTCAGCGCTGCGAGCCAGGTTGGCAATCACGCCAGGACGATGCTCTGGGTGCAGCGGAATTTGCAGCATCTGGGCCATCAGGTCAACTAGCTGGCCTAACGAGTCTGCGGCGGCATCGGCGGTCGGGGTGGCATCAGTCATAGAGCAAGAAGGTTGCGATCGAGACTGAGCAAAATTATAGAGAATTCCGTGAATTTAAGACTCCGGCCCAGCTGTGATTTGGGATCAGCGGTTAGAGCTAGACTTCGATGCAGATTTCAGCAGCCCATCTGTCGCCTCGGCTCAGGGTAGCCATCTCAGCCGACAATAGCAGCCGACAGTGGCAGCCAACAGTAGCAGCCGACAGTGGGGGACTGGATTAGTCTGATCAACTGGCAGGCCAAATTCGCATTCTAGCCCTCGGGCTGGCGCTCTACAATCGCTTCCATGGTGCTATTCAAATAGTGGCCGACCATGATGCTGCTCGAGAGGCAGTATTTGTTAAGCCCAAACTGGTGCAAGGTTTCAAATCCGGTGCGCCGCTGCCGATCGCCCAACACCCAGTAGCGCTGCACAATCGATTCGGGGGCAATCCAGCCCTCGCCTTCGACGCGGCCCAGCAGGCTGTGCTGTAACACAAACGTGTATTGCCGTTCCCCCGCGTTGAGGCGTCCGCGATATTGCAGGGAAATTTCGTCTCGATTAGAACCTGGAAAAATTAGCTTGTGGACCATCGTAAACCAATCGTCCCGGTTCCAGGCCACCAGAATTTTGCCCTTGACCGGAATGGGCATCGCATCGCGATCAAGCCAGTTTCCTTGCAGCGTCCAGCGCCCAGATTCTAAAAGAAAGTTGTGGTCCACAATTGTGATTCCTTGTCTGTTTGGCCACCTTCTATTCACCAAAATTTGGCCCCGATCTAGCTTGGGCTGCCTCTACCCAGCTGTGGCAGAGCATGGACAGCGTTAATGCAACGGGCGGCTATGGGGTCTATTTCAGTCTTCCCACAGTTCGCCTGCGGTTCGCCTATGCTCCAATCTTTGCCCCTCCGAATTTTTATCCTCGAATTTTTATCCTCGAATCTTCATTCCCGCCCTGCTCGCTTTAAGGGTAGGAGACGCGCTAGACAGAGGAGCATAGGCAAGGGGCGACGGAGCCTAACCGCCCCCCATGCTATCACGCCCAATTCGCAGCACTGGGGTGGATCTCTCCCAGCAGGACGGCCTGCCTGGCCCCGGTTGCCGCTGGCAGATTGCCCGGAATTCCCCGACTGCGCCAGTAGGCCAATACCGCAAAGGCAATTGCTTCCTTGAAGTTGGCGTTGAGGCCCAGCTCATCGGTGGTGCAAACTGCCGCGCTGGGGGCGATTCGATTCAGGTGGAGCTGGAGCCGCTGCTTCAGGTAGGTATTACGACTGCCGCCGCCGCAGACCCCCACTTGATCAGGCATCTGGGGCAGAAACCGGGCATAGCTGTCTAGAATCGAACAGACTGTGAGCTCAGTCAGGGTGGCGAGCAGGTCGGCGTCGCTGAGGCTATAGGCCGCCGCGTCTTGCAAACAGGAGTCGAGATAGGCCGGACTGAACAATTCGCGCCCGGTCGATTTGGGGGGCGGCAGCTGAAAAAACGGCT
>JBJTUI010000505.1:0-3132 GCA_046080625.1 Elainella sp.
CCTTGAGGATCGCTCTGGCCTCAAGACTGTTCCCCGAGCTGTCAATCACCGATTTTATCGAAGCCCTGCAAACTTACCTGGGCGGCACTTTAGACGAAATCAGCCTGGGTCGAATTACGGTCACGAATCTCAAAACCGCCCTGGGTCAGACCTACGAGCTGGATGCGGACGAAGACGGGGAAGATGCGAACGCGGCTGATATTGCTGTTTTCAAAAAAGCGGTGCGGCTGCTCTGGGGCGAACTGGACGAGATCGATCAGCTGCCCGCCACTGAGCTGTACCAGGAAGACGACATGCCCAACTCGGTGCGGGTGGCCGTCGCCTCCAACAACCAGGAAGCCCTGGACGGCCATTTTGGCTCCTGCCTGCGCTATCTGATCTACCAGCTCTCGGCTGGGGAGTTGCGGCTGATTGATATTCGTTCGGCCCTGGAAGCCGATCTGTCCGACGACAAAAACGCCTTCCGGGTCAGCCTGATCCGCGATTGTTCAGTGCTCTATGTCGTGGCGATTGGCGGCCCAGCGGCGGCCAAGGTCGTGCAGGCCGGGATCTACCCGATCAAGAAAGAAACGGGTGGACCGGCTCGAGAGTTATTAGGTGAATTACAGCATGCGCTTGTCACATCACCCCCGCCCTGGCTGGCTAAAATTCTGGGCGTGGCGGCAGGTGAGCGCGTCAAAAACTATAAAGCCCTGGCCTGAGCTTTGGCCTGAATTTAGGCTAAAACTTGGGGCTTGAGGATTCACCTGAGCAGGATTGTTTCACAAGGAGACTGCTTATACTACTACCCCCTTAACTATTCCTGATCCTGAGAGAACATCCTTAGTTGAGAGAACACCACCATGACGACATTGACAGGACTGACCTTTACTGGCAAAGTTTGGAAACCGAAGTTTTTGCAAGAGATCGATATTGCCCGTTGCATTGGCTGCGGCAGATGTCTGAAAACCTGCGGACGCGGCGTGATGGAACTGAAGGCGCTGAATGAGGAAGGCGAATTCGTTGAGGATGAAGAAGATGACGAAATTGAGCGGAAGGTGATGACTATCGCAAATCTGGATAACTGCATTGGCTGTGAAGCCTGCTCCCGCGTCTGTCCGAAAAACTGCCACAGTCACGCTGAATTAGCTCTAGCTGGCGTATGAATCCGCTCGATTCCACTTCTGACCAGGGCTATGGACAGACTTCTGGAGATATTCCTGGACATACTTCCGGACACACCTCTAGTCACGCTTCTGGGCAAAACTGGGTGACCTACTATCAGGCGGTAGAAGGTCGCCCGCCCCGAGAAACGCTGCTGAAGGCGCTGGCCAATTTTGATGCCGAGCCGTCGAAACCTCGGCTAGCGGTCGATCTGGGCTGCGGGGATGGCCGCGATACGGTAGAACTGCTGCGTCAGGGCTGGCGGGTTCTGGCCATTGACGGAGAGCCCAAGGCGTTCGAGCGCCTGCTCAGCCGTCCCGATCTCCAGCAGGCCCAACTGCAAACCCAGCTGCAAACCCAGCTGATGCGATTCGAAGCCCTCTCCCTGCCCGCCGATGTCGATCTGATCAACGCCAGCTTTTGCCTGACGTTTTGCCCACCTGCCCAATTCCCCGCTCTCTGGCAGACCATTACCAGCGCCCTGAAGCCGGGAGGCCGCTTTTGTGGCCATCTGTTTGGCGACCGCGACTCCTGGACGATCTATCCCAACCGCACCCACCACAGCCGCTCCCAGGTCGAAGCCCTGCTGCAACCGTTTCAGGTAGAGTGGCTGGAGGAGGAGGAGCATCCTGGCGTCACGGCGATTGGCGAACAGAAGCACTGGCATATCTATCACATCGTTGCCCAAAAGCGAGACTAGAAGCGGGCTGGATGATTCAGGCAATTGAGCTACCAAACTTCTAAAACACGGTGCCGTCGCTGATGATTTGCAGGGGTGGCCCACCGCCCGGACGCTGAGCCGCTGCGATTTGGCGACCGGCAGCCCAGGTGCCCCCTTCCAGAATTTTGGCCAGGGGCAGGTCGGGCTGGTCGAGCTGTTGGCGAATCCGGGCGGCGATCTGGTCGAGCAACACCAGCGTCAGGGCGCGCCATTCTACCACCACCTCAGAACTGGGCCGGTGGGGCTGGCTCAGCAGCTCGGGATCTTTGGGGTGCAGCAGTCCTAGATCGAGGCAGAGGCCGCCGTTGCGGTATTCGGCTAGGCCAGTGAGACGGTCGAGGTCGGTGATCTCCAGGCCCAGGGCTTGCAGCGGCTCTAGCAGCGAATAGGTGAGCCACTGGGAGAGCTTGTGGAACGGCACCAGCTGGCTACCGGAAGTCGAATTGGTCAGCTTCGAGTGGGGCCAGACATCGCCCAAATTCACGCCCGCCAGCGTTACCCGACCGGGCCAGATCTCGCCAAAGCCCGCCAGCACCGCTTCAAACACCGCATGGGCCGAGAGCTGATTGTTCTGGACCTGGTGCAGCAAATAGTCTACCAGCCCTCCGGGACGGGCCGAGTCGCCAAACAGCTCCGGGTGCTGTGCCAGGGTTTTGCCCAACTGCTGCAACAGCTGCCAGCGGCCCTCCAGACCCACCAGCGGGTTAGAATCCGTCACCTGAAACCCGGCTGCTAATTTCTCTAGACTCAGCGCCTCCAGTCCCGAGGCATCCGCCCAAAGCTGGCCCGCCTGACTGGAAAAGCCGCCCTCCAAAAACAGATGATAGCTGGCCACCGCCAATCCTTCCGAACGCTGAAACGTCCGACCGCTGCTTGGCTCACCATAGCGCCAGTCGGGGCCAGCTCCGGCATCCAGCAGCACGCTGGTCACGGCCAAATCGAACCGGGTGCGGGCCTGCTCTAGCGGGTCGAGGTCGGCCAGCCGTTGGGTGAGCGCTGCGAGTCGATCCACCTGCCCCGCCTGAAAATGTCGCCAGCGGCTGTGGAAGGGAATCTGCCAGTCGGGATAGTTGGCCTGGGTGACGCCGATTACATAGTCAGCTGCCGCGTTGAGCTGGCTGAGGTCGCAGCGAAAATGGTCGAGCCGATCGGCCAGACAGAGCTCAAACAGCTGACCGCAGCGGTCGCGAATCGCCTGGGTGGAACGCAGATAGGCAACGGCTGCGAGATCCGATTCAGAATGGGCTACAGAATTTTGCATTAATCCG
>JBJTUI010000506.1:0-4261 GCA_046080625.1 Elainella sp.
AGCGATGGTACGACGGTACATTGAGCAACAGGAGATAGAGGATCAACGAATTGACCAACTGCGATTGTCTGATGAATGGTAAGCCGCTTTGAGCGGCTCCCATATGCTCAAGCCTCCGGCTTTGCCGGAGGTTGATGACTGAGCTGCGCAATCCCCATAAAGGGTACCAGCAACCCGAGATACGCCAGATGTTAAATAACTTAATCAACTAAGTTGAGCCGCATAACGTCTTCAAGATCTGTGTAGAAAACGAGGGGGGAAACCCTGCCTCACCACCTGAGAGCGAGACTCAATGGCAGCACAGATAGCCAATCGGGACAGGTCGATTCCAGGGATTAGCCGACTCTGGTTTAGCTGTCGATAGCCTTTGTCCGTGAGCCGATGGAGCGTAATTTGGCGATTTTGCCAAAACCAGACTTCCTGAACGTCCAGTGCCTCGTAGCGTTTTAGCTGATCCGGGCCGCCGCTGGTGATCACAACCTCAATGGCCAAATCGGGAATGGGCTTGCTGGTTCCAAAGCGATAGGACTCGTCAGCCTGAACGGAGGCAACCCCCGGCTTCTCCTGGGAAAAAGAACCTGTGGCAACAAACTCTAGCCCCTGGTTGACCAGATAATCTTCCACGAGATAGCCCAGATTACCCTTGACGATCTCATGTTTTGGCGAAGTAGACAAAATTTCTAACTCCCCCTCGTAGTAGAATAGCCGGACTCCAGGCAAGCTGTTAAATCCGCTTTGAATTGCCTTAAAGCTCTCCCAGCTCACGCCGGTTTGGATGAAGCGCTGTTCAATTGGGTTATCGAGAAGCTGGGTCATCGGAGTTCCTCTGGATAGCGATGGCCTGAGATAGCGGTTTAGGGCAGTGAGGGGCTGATGGGCAAGCGGCATTGAGGCCAGCCCTGCTTTCCCTAAAGTAAAACAGCTTCAGCCTGTTGGGCCATTTGGCGAATTGGATCATAGTCTGCATCTGTAACAGCTGTGAAACGAGCGATCAACCCCTCGGCCAAAATTGCTGCGCCCTCTGGGTCGGTGTGCATCTCCAGAAATAGCTGCCGCAGCTGGGAGCGGAGGGTGGGCGCAACGGCTGTAGAGATCACCCAGGGCGGAATCGGGCTGGGGCCAAATCGGTCGATGATCCGGATCTGGGCCGCCAGCTCGGGCTGACGCTGCAATTCTAGTTCCAGGACCGTGCTGTCGATGGCCGAAGCATCTACTGCGCCCGTCAAAATCAGTTGCAGGGACTTCTGGTGGGCTCCCGACTCAATCACCCGACCAAAGAAGCCCGATGCTTTGCCGCGCAGGGCCAGACTACAGCGGGTCAAATAATAGCCGGAGTGGGAGCCGGGTTCGTTATAGGCCCAGGTTGTTCCCTGGAGCTGGTCGAAGTTCTGCCAGGGGCTGTCTCGTCGCACCACCACATCCGAAAAATAGACCGGCTGATTTTGATAGTGCTCTCTCTGCATCACCGGAGCCGCCAGCAGTTCCATTGGCAGAGCTTGGTCGGCCTTGCGGACATAGGGCAAGCCGCAAATCCAGCCCACCTGAATTTGGCCCTGATCTAGCTCTTGCTCCCGCGCCTGCCAGGGGATGTCGCCGACAAATTCGGTTGGGCAACTGAGCCGATTGCCGATGTACTGCGCGATCTGGTGACAGACGGCATCGCTGTCGGCGGCCATACAAGACGTAAATCTCAGCATAGAATCAATTCGCTAAAAGCTCCAGTTCTGATTGTCGCTGAGAGTTGGGCCAAATTAGGATTCATTCTGGTTCAACAATTCCAGCACGGCTTTGGGCAGGAGTTTGTCTTTAAACCAGATTAGGCGGGCCGGGGTGTTGTGGAAGTTGACGCCTGCTTTCTCCAGATTCAGCCGCTCTGAAATTGCCAGAATCAGATCTTGACGGCCCGACTGCTGCACCTGGGAAAACTTTTTGCGCAGATACTCAGGCCGCCAGTAGCCGACAATTTCCAGCAGGAAGCTGCGCCCGTCCGGATGCACCAGGCGAAAGTCCGGGATCATGACGCTGCCCGGAATCGGCACCAGATCCACCTCGCGCTCCAGCTTCCAGTCGCCCGTCTGATCCCAGCGCTCGGCAAAGGCCATTTCCAAAAAGCTGTCGTAGGGTTTGCCGGGCGGGTAGTGGCTGACCAGATCACAGGTCGATTCCAGGCTGAACCGGCGGGATTTCACCTCCTTGCTGTAGGAGTCGCGCCATTGCAGGTCGGCAGCCAGACTCCATTTGGTGACATGCAGCAGGGCCGGGATCAGCTTGGCGATATCGAGGCCATAGCGGCTGCTGGGCTTAAACAAACTAGTCGGCCCGTCGATCACAATTGTGAAGCCGTGGTCGGCATCGCCCTCGATGTAGGTCATCAGGCCAAATAGCTTCAGGTAGCGAAACAGCAGCTTATACTCGCCCGGATCATTGCGGTGGGCATGCAGGCGAATCTGGCTGGCCTTGTAGAAAACACCCTGCACCTGGGAGAGGTTATAGCGGTGCAGCAGGGCTTCCGGCTGGGGTGGCTCAAACTGGGTGAGGATGCGGTTTTCGTTCAGGTCGGCATAGAGTCCCGCCCGAATTTGGTCTGGGAAAATCTCCTGCCCGAGCTCCTGGCTGAGCTGGTCGGCCAATCGCTGGAGCGTCTGGGGAGCCGTTTGGGGCAGGGGCGCAGCCTGACTGGCCAGGGCAAACACCCGCTGACGCAGAGCCTGAGGTTCGAGCGGACTCACCACCTCAAATTTGCTAAAAGCTTCGCTGCGCAACAGATGGGCCAGCCCTCGCTGGATGCGGTAGCCGGCGCTGTCGCCTTCCAGGATTTGCAGGCGGCGGTCGAGTTCGCCCTGAGTTTCGCCCTGGGCCTGCTGAAACAGGGTGATCAGCGTAGTTGCCATCTCCAGGTTGCGGGACTGCACCGGCAGACGCTTGGGGACAATTTCTTCGCCGTTTTGCCGGTGGATCAGCAAATCAGTCGGCAGCATGGCTTTCGCTCCAGTCCTGCTCCAGATTCCAACGCCCCGATTCTAGCGCTTCCCCATCTCCCCCACCTTCCCCATCCTCCCCATCTCCCCTACCGCTCCGCCATCACCTCCACCCGACTATGCTCGGCCACCACCCGCAGATAGACCTGCTCGGTCTGTTTGGCCAGAGCGGCCCAGCTAAACCGCCGATCCAGATCTTGGTAGGCATTATCGACCAGCCACTGGGCATAGCCAGGATTTTTCAGCACCTCCAAAATTCCCCAGGCCAGGGAGTCGGGGTTGCCGGTTTGGGTGATGATGCCGGTTTTGGTATGCTGCACCACTTCCGGCAGACCGCCTGTATTGGATACCACCACCGGAATTCGGGCGGCGAAGTTCTCTAGCACCACGATGCCAAACGGCTCATAGCGGCTGGGAAACACGGCGCAGTCGGCAATATAGCGGAACTGGTTTAGCTCCTCGTCAGACATAAAGCCCGTGAAGTAGCATTTGTGCCAGATCCCCAGATTCCAGGCTTGGCGCTTCAGCGAGTCGGCATTGCCGCCGCCAATAATCACAAACTTAGCCCGTCCGCCCGTGTCCCACAGCACCTTGGGCGCAGCGCTCAGCAGCAGATCAATCCCTTTTTCGTAGGTGAGCCGCCCGACGTAGTAGACAATTTTTTCCTGGTCTGCCGCAAATCGGCGCCGAAACTTCCAGAAGTCAAACTCGCGGCGCGGCTGCTTTTTCTCCTGACAGATGCCGTTGTAGATCACATCCACCTTGTCGCTGGGGCAATGCAGCGCCCAACCCACCTCTAGGCGCATGTAGTCGGTGCAGACAATCACCCGCCAGGATTCGGCCACCAGCTTGGATTCAATGCTGTTGATATGGTGATGGATTTCGCTGTGCAGACCGTTCTGGCGGCCATATTCGGTGGCGTGAATCGTTGTCACCAGGGGAATCTGGAACAGGTGCTTCAGGGCAATCGCAGCGTCGGCCACCAGCCAGTCGTGGGCATGGACTAGATCAAAGGGGCCGTCCTCCTGGAGCAATTTGCCACCGTGCTGTCCCATGCTTTCGTTCATGTTAGCCACCCAGTGGAAGAAGTCGTGGCTAGCTCCCACCTGAACGCGATGCACCCGAATCCCATCCACGATTTCATAGTGGGGTGCCTGGCCAAATTCCACGGTCAACAGGTGAACTTCGTGCCCCAGCCTCACCATATCCGGGTACAGCTCTGCTACATGGCGGGAAATGCCTCCCACGATTCGAGGCGGAAACTCCCAAGCCAGTACCAGAAT
>JBJTUI010000507.1:0-5633 GCA_046080625.1 Elainella sp.
CGCTATACCCTGCTCTACGACCCGATCGACGGCTCCTCTAACGTCGATATCAACCTGAACGTCGGGGCGATTTTTGCGATTCGGCGACAGGAGGGTGATGACCTGGATGGCTCGGCCCGCGACCTGCTGCAAGACGGCCACAAGCAAATTGCGGCGGGCTATGTGCTGTTTGGGCCGAGCACGATGCTGGTCTATTCGATCGGCAAGGGCGTCCATGCCTTTACCCTCGACCCCAGCCTGGGCGAGTTCATTCTCTCTGCCGAGAACATCCAGATCCCGGAGCATGGACCGGTTTACAGCGTCAACGAAGGCAACTTCTGGCAGTGGGAAGAGTCGATTCGCAACTACATTCGCTATGTGCATCGTCACGAGGGCTATACGGCCCGATACAGCGGTGCGCTGGTGGGTGACATCCACCGGATTCTGTTCCAGGGCGGCGTGTTTCTCTATCCCGGTACGGTGAAAAAGCCGGAGGGCAAACTGCGGCTGCTCTACGAATCGGCTCCGCTGGCCTTTTTGATCGAGCAGGCAGGCGGACGAGCCAGCACCGGCAGCCAGGAGATTATGGCGGTGGTACCAGAAAAGCTGCATGCCCGGACGCCGCTGATCATTGGCAGCAAGGAAGATGTGGCGCTGGTAGAGTCGTTTATTCAGGAGCATCAGCGGGATGCCCAGGAACGCCAAGTAATGACCTCCAAAGATTGATTCAGGCCAAATAAGTCGAGATCTATGGTTGAAGCAAGTGCCTTATAAACCAGGAGTTGACTGAAAATGACGAATCAGACAAATCACCTCTTAGAAATCAAGCAATATGGCCAGAGCATCTGGATGGATAACCTGACTCGCGATTTGATCCAGTCGGGCGAGCTGAAGCGGATGGTGGAAACCGAGGGCATTGCCGGGATCACCTCCAATCCGGCTATTTCTCAGAAGGCAATCGCGGGCAACGCTATCTATGATGCCGACATTGAAGCAGGAATTCGGGCTGGCAAACCCGTGACCGAGATCTACGAAACCCTGGTGTTTGCCGATATCCAAACCGCCTGTGATATTCTGATGCCGGTCTATGAGCAGACGGACGGGCTGGACGGCTATGTCAGCATTGAGGTGCCGCCCAGCATCGCCCATGACACCCAGGCCACGATTGAGGCCGCCAAACGCTACCGGGACGCGATCGATCGGCCCAACGTGATGATCAAGATCCCCGGTACCGATGCCGGTCTGCCAGCCGTCCAGGCCGTGATTGCTGCCGGGATCAGCGTCAACGTTACCCTGCTGTTTTCGGTCCAGAGCTACCTGGGCAGCGCCGAAGCCTACCTGAGCGGATTGGAAGAGCGCGTAGCCAGAGGCGAAGACATCAGCAAAATCTCCTCGGTGGCCAGCTTCTTCCTCAGCCGCATCGACAGCAACATCGACGAGAAAATCGACGAGAAGCTGAAGGGCATGGACGAGGCCAACGCCCGCGAAAAGCTGGTGGCGATCAAGGGCAAGGTGGCGATTGCCAACGCTAAACTGGCCTACCAGGAATACAAGAAGCTGATCGCCAGCGAGCGCTGGCAGGCTCTGGCCGCCAAGGGTGCCAACGTGCAGCGCTTGCTCTGGGCCAGCACGGGCACCAAAAACCCGGACTACAGCGACGTCATGTATGTGGAGGAGCTGATCGGCCCCGACACGGTCAATACCCTGCCGCCCAACACG
Source organism: Elainella sp. (assembly GCA_046080625.1). GTDB lineage: Bacteria > Cyanobacteriota > Cyanobacteriia > Elainellales > Elainellaceae > Elainella. The sequence continues at coordinate 1,699 of JBJTUI010000507.1, forward strand.
ATCACCGCCTGTGCCGACCACTGTGATGTGGCCAGTCGGATCGAAACCCAGGTGCCGGAGGCCGAGCAGGTGATTGCCAGCCTGCAAGACCCGGATATTGATATCCAGCTCGACCAGGTGATGGCTGAACTGCTGAGCGACGGCATCGAGAAGTTTATCCAGCCGTTTGACTCCCTGATCCAAACCCTGCAGGAGAAAGTGGATCGGCTGGCTCCAGCCGCCTAACCCTTGTTCGTCTGGGGCAGAGCTTTCTGCCCCCCGTCCGTTCTATCCCCCCACCCCCAACCAAGCCTATGGTCTCCCTACTCGAAAACCCCCTGCGCGTCGGCCTTCAGCAAGATCGCATCCCTGAACCGCAAATCCTGGTGATCTTTGGCGCTTCCGGCGACCTGACCCAGCGCAAGCTGGTGCCCGCCCTCTACCAGATGAAACTAGAGCGGCGTCTGCCTCCAGAAATCACGATTGTCGGCGTGGCCCGCCGCGACTGGAGCCACGACTATTTCCGGGAGCAGATGCGGGAGGGCATCGAAGAATTCGGCGGCGGTCTGCGCAAGGAGACGATCTGGGAAGAGTTTGCCAAAGGCTTGTTCTACTGCCCCGGCGACATCGACAACCCGGCTGACTACCAGAAGCTGAAGGATTTTCTGGCGGAGCTAGATACCCAGCGCGGCACTCGCGGCAACCGGGTGTTTTACCTCTCAGTGGCTCCCCGATTTTTTGGGGAGGCAATCCAACAGCTGGGGGCTGCCCAGATGCTGGAAGACCCGCGCAAGCACCGCCTCGTGATCGAAAAGCCGTTTGGCAAAGACCTGAGCTCTGCCCAAATGCTGAACCGGGTGGTCTACCAGACCTGCGCCGAGGAGCAGATCTACCGGATCGACCACTACCTGGGCAAGGAAACCGTGCAGAACCTGCTGGTGTTCCGGTTCGCTAACGCTATTTTTGAGCCGCTCTGGAACCGCCAGTTTGTCGATCATGTCCAGATTACAGTGGCAGAAACAGTGGGTTTGGAAGGCCGGGCGGGCTACTATGAAACCTCGGGCGCGCTGCGCGACATGGTGCAGAACCACCTGATGCAGCTGTTTAGCCTGACGGCGATGGAGCCCCCCAACTCGCTGGATGCGGACAGCATTCGCAACGAGAAGGTGAAGGTGCTGCAAGCCACCCACCTGTTCGACCCGGAGCAGCTGGAGCTGTCGGCGGTGCGGGGCCAATATACCTCGGGATGGATGAACGGCAAGCCCGTGCCTGCCTACCGCGAGGAGGAAGGGGCCAGCCCCAATTCCACTACGCCCACCTACGCGGGTCTGAAGCTGATGGTGGACAACTGGCGCTGGAAAGGCGTGCCCTTTTACCTGCGAACCGGCAAGCGAATGAGCAAAAAGGTGAGCGAGATTTCGATCCGGTTCCGGGAAGTGCCGTTTCTGATGTTCCAGTCGGCGGCGAAACAGGTGAACAGCAACGTCCTCTCCCTCAGAATCCAGCCCAACGAAGGTATCGCCCTGCGGATGGAGGTGAAGACGCCCGGCAGTTCGCTGCGAACCCGCTCGGTGGAAATGGACTTCAGCTACGAAAATGCTTTTGGTCAACCGAATACAGAAGCCTACAGCCGCCTGCTTGTAGACTGCATGTTGGGCGACCAGACCCTGTTCACCCGAGGCGATGAAGTAGAAGCATCGTGGCGAATTCTGGCTCCGGTGCTGGAGGTTTGGGACGCGCCTGCCCCGCCCGAGGTGATTCCCCTCTACGAAGCCGGAACCTGGGGGCCGATTGAAGCAGAGCTGCTGCTGAATCGGGAGGGCCGACGCTGGCGGCGTCTCTAGGCCAGCCCGGTGACTGAACCTTGCTATCAACTTGATATCAAATAGTTTTGATGTCCTAACCTTTGTTCACCCAGCTACTTATCCACCCAGCGACCTGTCCATCCAGCGACCTTCGCTACTCCAAACTCGACTTCCCTAGCAAATAGCCCATGAGCACTTCTTTTGTCACCTTACAAGAAACCAAAGACATCTCGATCCACGAGATCGAAGCTGAACTGAGCCAAATTTGGCAGAGTCAGGTGGGCGATCACGTCACTCCCGTGGCCACCCGCGCCGCCACCTTTAGCATGGTGATCTATGAACCGGAGGAATTTCAGCAGCTCCTGGCGATTCTAGGCTTCTACGATGGCGCGATTGAAGGCGTCAACGGCCCCAAGATGAAGGAAGCCGTCACCGCTGCCCAAAAAGCCTACGGGCTGCCCCTGACGGGCCGAGTAGACCCGGCCACCCTGGCTAAGCTGCGGGAAGAATATGCCAGGCTGCCGCCCGAACAGGCCAAAATGACCAACCCCGATTATCGCGGCCAGAGCGTGGCCGACGCGATCGCGGCCCAAAACCCCTGCCGGATTATCACCCTCACTCCTACCTTTGAGGAAGACCGGGGGGTGACGGCTCAGGTTTCGGCCTACTGCCCGATCCTGAAGAAAACCAGCGCCAATTTGATGTGCTGCGAATACATCACTCTGCGGGGCACCAAGGCCGCCCTCAACCGGGTGGGCGACATGACGGCTTCGCTGATGGTGCCCGAGTTGCCCAAATTTGTCTGGTGGAAGGCAACCCCCAACCCGGAGCACGAACTGTTCAAAAAAATGGTGGACTGCTGCCGCTGCATCATTCTGGACTCGTCCTACTACAGCGATCCGGAGGCAGAATTCCTCAAAATGGTGGAGCTGATCGAGGCCGAAACCTACGTGGCCGATTTGAACTGGCACCGGTTCAGCGCCTGGCAGGAACTGACGGCTGCCTCCTACGACCCACCCGAACGGCGCGAATTTCTGCCCGAGGTCGATCGGGTGACAATCGACTATGAAAAAGGCAATCCGGCCCAGGCCCTGATGTTTCTGGGCTGGCTGGCCAGTCGCCTCGACTGGAAACCCATCTCCTACAGCGAAACCAAAGACCTCTATGATTTGATCTACATTGAGCTGGAAGGTCCAGGGCAGAAGCCAATCAAGGCCGAACTGGCTGGAGTACCGATTGGCGATCCGGGCGAGATCATCGGCGACCTGATCGGCATCAGCCTCACCTCGTCCAACCCCAAGGCCGACTGCAATACGATCATCTGCTCTGAAACCACGGGCTGTATGCGGATGGAGGCCAAAGGGGGAGCCCAGATCGCCAAAACCGAACAGGTGACTGCCACCAGCGACCAGAAGGCCGAGTTTCTGATGAGTCAGCAGCTCCAGCGCTGGGGCCGGGATGTGCTCTACGAAGAAAGCATGGCTGTGGTGGCCCAAATGCTGCGGCTGCGCCAGTCTTGAGGCGATTTTGAGCCAATTCCGAGCCAATTCCGAGGCTAGGCCGCCTGGAAAAGTTCAGATAGATCCAACTAAACAACAGGATTTCAGCCAGAGCACCCCACTGGCTTTTTGCTAATCAGAATATGGCCATACTTTGTTTATACAAAACCGAATTACCACCCTGAATTATGAGCGCAACAATTGCCAAATGGGGAAATAGCCTTGGGTAGGCGCGATTTACAAACCGACGGCTGCACGTTTATGGTGAATTCTAGGACAACGCAGCCTAGGAGGAGCCGCAATGGGTAAGGGTAGATTGGAAGCATTTAGCGACGGCGTAGTCGCCATCATCATTACGATCATGGTGCTGGAGCTGAGGCCACCGGAGGCGGTGAGCTGGGCCGCCTTGCGAGAGCTGATTCCGGTGTTTTTAAGCTATGTGCTCAGCTTTATCTACCTCGGCATCTACTGGAACAACCACCACCATCTGCTTCAGGCCGTGCGGCAGGTGAATGGCCGGACGCTCTGGGCCAATCTGCATCTGCTGTTTTGGCTGTCCCTGATTCCGTTTACCACCGCCTGGCTGGGTGAAAACCACCTGGAGGCGCTGCCGGTTGCCCTGTATGGCGTCGTCCTGTTCTGCTCGGCTCTG
>JBJTUI010000508.1:0-6692 GCA_046080625.1 Elainella sp.
GGCCTGCCAGTTCTGAATATAGAAACAGGCATCTGGCTCAGCTCCAGCAGACCGCAATCGCTTCAGGGTAATTGGATGTGAACTATCCCACTCGCGCCCCTGATAGCGCAGCATCGCTTTCACCAGATCCACCAGAATATCAATCCGCCGACCATGCCCAGCCAGGGGAGCCATAATCGAAATTTCCTGTCTCTCTGCGTTAAAGCGAATCTTGATAGCCGCACTGGCGCGCCGACCAGCCAGCAGCGCCTCATAATCTGCCCAGGTTTGATACCGCAGAATCACTTCGCTACCAGGAGGCAAATCTATCGAATCCGCACTAACCGTCAGGACCATAAAACTGTTCTGGCATCTTTGCTACAACTGTAACCCAAACAGAACAGATCCCACTCTTCGCATACACCCACCTCCCCTTCTAGGGCTCAGAATGCCTCAATACCGGGGTTTGCAGTCGGTGAAACTGAGTGCTTCGCTATCCAGAAAACTGGCGAGGGCCATCTCTAACACGGCCTCAATCGGATACTCGATCTCAGCAGCGCGTCTTTCAAACGCTTCTCGAATTGGAGCGGGTAGTGCAGCCAGCATCATCCGAGCTGCAACTGCGTTCAGATGTTCTCCTGCTGCTGATTCAAGCGTGGGCTGCTGCATAGTCATTCCCTTGTTGGTATGCGGGCATTAAAGGGTGGCTCTGTGATCTGAAGGATGATTCGCTCTAGCTCTGATGATAACGCTCGCCACCTGATAAAATCGAGCGCACAGGTTGCAATCACTACATCTCTGTGGTCATAGTCAGCTAACCAGGACCAAGTCAGCGCCTTGTGTCCACCCCTAAAACGCTCCTTAATATCTTGGGCTTTTCCCACGTATAGCAGGCCATCCGTCGCATGGCGAACAGCATAAATGCCTGGCCGGGTTGTTAGGTTCTCAAAGCTTCTGGTAAGGGGAATACATTCAGAAAAGGAGAGATTTACCAGGAGATCAAGAATCGAGCGAGCTTCTGCCTCTATTTCAGTCATTCCTCATCCTACAGATGACAGACTAAACAGGATATCCCCCATCTTCGCATACACCCCCCATCCCCTCATCCCCTCACCCCCTCATCCCCTCACAAATGACAAACCAAACAAGGCAACTCCCCCTCCTCCCCCTCCAGCACCTCCTCCAACACCGCAGCCAGCGGCTGATTCGGTCGGGACTGCTGCCGCTCCCTGGCCATCGCCCGCTCGTGGTCGGCTAAAATCTGCTCCCGGCGGGCCACCAGCTCCAATAGGGTTTCGCCCTGGGTCCAGGTGTAGGTGCGTCCGTCCTGGTGCTGCTGTTCATACTCGACGGCGCGGGCAAACAGGTCCGGGTGGTGGTCGTGCAGCATCAGCCATTCATACTTGCGCTGGAAAAAACAAAAATAGCAGCCCGATCGACTGCGCCACTCGTAGTATTTGGGGACGCCGATGCCACTCTCTTCCAGCAGCCGAAAAATGTCCGCCTTTACCAACCCGCGCTCTTTGAAGGGATAGACCGGCGTGATGTTGGGCCGGGTGGAAATGTAGCCGTCTCGCTGTTCGTCGGCCCTGATTCCCACATAGCTGATCGCCGCATCCTCACCGATAAAATCCTCCAGCGGCTTGATCTTCATCTGTTTTGTACACCAGCGCATCTGGGGCGAAGGCAAAACGCCGCCGTAGATATCCAGCCAGTGGTCAAACCCCCGCGTTGCGCTCAGGTAGTGAATCTGGATGCCGAGCCGGGCCTTGATCCGCTCCAGATAGTCGTAGGTTTCCGGCAGCTCCTTGTGGGTGTCGCAGAAAAAGTATTCCATCGGCAGGTCAGGATACTGTTGCCGCATCAATACCGCCAGGGCGGTGCTGTCCTTGCCGCCCGAAAGTCCTAGAATATGTCGAACCGGTTTTTCAGGTTGCTTTCCCGACTGTTTCGCTGATTGTTCTTCCAGTCGGTTTCCCGACTGTTTTTCTAATTGTTTTATAGCCTGTCTCGATTGTTTTGCCATATCTAGCCCGCTCCTTTAGTCTGGCGTTTTCCCTTGCGTTTTCGAGCCGCCTGAAGTTCGTTCTGCGCTCTGGTCTGCGCTTCGGTCTGCAATTCCTCTTTGGCCAGTTTGGCCAGCAGCGCCTGCCGCAGTTTGGGGTCGTTGCGCAGGCTGGGCTGATTCAAGATCTCGTCCACCAGCCGATCCAGGAACTCCTCCTGGTTTTGATCAACCCACACCACCCGGTTCAGCTCATGCCCGTCTGCCTCGGTCAGGGTGAGCCGGTAGGCTTCAAATCCCTCCTGATGGGTGGCCGCCATCTCGGTTTGCAGGGCTTCCAGCCGCTGAAACTGGCGAGCCACGTCGTTGAGCCGCAGCTCAAACCCAGCCCGGTCGTCGTCGCTCCAGGTGTGGGCCGGTTTGTCTGCCAGAATCATCATCAGTGACTCCAGCCATTCCGTATCGGTCAAACTGCTGTCAGTGGCGGCCAGGGTAAACCGTTTCAACAGCGGCTCCAGGCAGCGATCGACCAAATAGCTGGCCCGCACCCGCAGATCGGCCCGCAGCTGGTCTGGGCTGCTGCGTACACCAAACGCCGCGTGGAACCACTGTCGCCCGGTGCTGAGCAGCGTCTCGTAGGCAATTTCCAGCTCGTGCAGGGCTTTTACCAGCCGCTTGCGAAACGTCCGGGCCGCCGTCTGGTCGGTCGGGTCCGTATGGCGAATCGGGGCCAGACCACAGGCCTGGGGCAGGCTGGTGAACAGGAGTTCGTCGGGTTCCTGGGCTGTTTGCAGGGTTGTGAGCACCGCCCGCGCTTCGGGGCTGAGCTGCTGGGTTTTTAGCGTGTAGGCGGGCAGCTGTTTGACAAACTGGAACAGCGGTTTGGCAATCGCCAGCAGCGAGGCATTCCGCACTCCCGCCGGAACCCGCGCCCGCCAGATCGCCTCTAGCTCCTGAAACACCTGCGACCGCAGCCCCGCCATTTCAAACGACTTGACGGCAAACCGGCCCGGCTGTTTCACCAGCAGCTCAAAATGGGGCGCAGTCAGCACCGGCACAAACGTCCCGTCCTGGTAGAGCCCGACATCGTCCAGGCGGTAGAGCAGCAGGGCCGCCAGCAGCACCGGAATCACGCCCGACTTGACGCCGTAGGGCGGAGCCGCCAGCAGTTCATACAGCAGATCGAGGCGGCGGGGCTGGTCGGTGGCTTCCAGGCAGAAAGCTTCGATCGCCTGCCAGACCGGGGCCAGGTTGGTTTTCCCGTCGGTTTTCCCGCCGGTTTTCCCGCCGGTTTTCTTGCTGCTGGGGCCGCTGGGGCCGGAGCCCACAGGCGGATAAAAGCCCCATTCCTGCTCCTCTCGACGGTGAATCCCCGACTCCGACAAGACCGAGTTATAGATACTGACTTCTGGACCATAGCCCTGCAAGCCCAGTTTTTCCCGGTCGCCAGCCTGTAGCATCGCCTCCAGCAGTTCGCGCCTTGCCTTGGCCCCCTGGGAGGTCAGCTCGCGGCGGTTGATCAGCTCGTTCCACAGAATCGGGCTCTGGGAATAGACGGCATTACAGACGGTCGAGAGGGCGGCGTTGAGGGCAGCCCGATCTCGGATTGGCGCGGCGGTTCCAGTCAGCCAGCAGCCCTGGGGCTCCAGAGCCTGACTCAGGGTTTCATCCAGCAAGCTTTCGGCCTGCACCAATCGCTGTCGCACTTCTCGGCGAGCCACACCGTCGGTTTGCAGCTCGGCAGCGCTGGCCTGGATTTTCTGCAAAGCCGCAAATTCAAGCGCCCGGTCCCGCAGGGTTTTCAGATCAGCCGTCTGGACGACAATCAGCGGCTTACCGTCGGCGGTAGTGGCCGGAGGCTGGGTTTGGGGCTGGGCCAGAAGTTGATTGAGGGGCCGGGACTCCATCCAGTAGAGGATCAGGCCATCGAAGTCGGGTTTGGCGACCCGCAGCGTCGAGAGATCCTGGGTCGGATCGCCGTAGCGGCGCTCAAAATAGCGCAGGGTGCCGGTGCGGTAGCTGTGGCGCTGAGCTACCAGTGGCTTCAAGGGCCGGACCCGCGACAGGATTTCGACCAGCGACCGCCGCTCCTGCTCACAATATTGGTCGATTGCCAGCTGCACGTTGAAATCCGAGCCTTCCCAGATCCGCAGTTCGTCCCCCTGCTTGCGGTAGGTGATCAGGTTCTTGTCTTGCAGGGTTTGGATCGCCGCCTGCCAGGGGTTGGGCTGGTCAATTTCGTCCGGCGATTCGCATAGGGGCAGCAGCGAAAGCGCCTGGGTGGCCCGCAGCGCTCCGGTTGAGCTGATCAGATTCAGGCTGCCAATTGTCTTCAGCGTCTGGACTACTTCGGGAGCGAGATCGCTGCGGCGACTGGCGTCTGCCACCACCCCCTGCACCTCCAGCCACTTCTGAATATTGGGCCGCGAGGCCAGACCCATCCCCACCGACTCGACAAAATAGTCGTACAGCTGATGCAGCTTCAGGGTGGGAATCTGGCTGCCCGTCAGGGCCGTTGACTCCAGAAACTGCCGAAACGCATGGGGCTCGGCGCTGGTCAGGAAGGTGAACAGGGAGCGGTCGTTCTGGGCATAGCGGGTACAGAGCTGCGGCAAAACCAGGGTGGTCAGCGGGTGCAGCGGGTAGGCGGCAGCCAGCGCCTCGGGCGACAGATCGCTCAGCTCCAGATGGCCGACGAGGTGTTGAAACCAGCTAGCCGCCTGCTTTTGAATCCCTTTTTCTAGCTTGGCGGGCGTCTGGTGGGTAATCGCCCGACCGATCAGGCGGGTCATCTGTTCCGGCGACTCGGTGAACGGAATTTCCTCAAACCGCCCGTGAATTTTGGCCCACTCTTTTTTCTCGCTGGAGGCCAGCCGCTCGCCATAGTCGGCAAACGACTGGTGTAGCACACCGACCAGATAGACTTGGTAGGGCGCTTGGCGGGGCAGTTCGGCGATCTGCTGCAACAGATACAGGTCTGCGGCTCCCTGATTCTGGGCCGCGAATTCCAGGGTTTTGCCCAGCTCGTCGATCAGCAGCAGCAGGTCGGTTTTGGCGGCCTGGGCGACGGCCCGCAGCAGCGGCAGAATTTGGCGCTCGATTTGCAGTTCGATTTGACGCTCAGTAACCGGCTGGCCCGCCGCGATTTCCGATTCCAGATCGACCAGGTCGTGGAAGACATCGGGCTTGCGGCGATTTCGCCAGAAGCGTTCGGCTCCCTGGGTCAAGGCCCGCACAATCGTGTGGCTGAGGGGTTCCCGCTGGGCCGTACCCACCGCCAGCACCAGCCCCCGCTTTGGCAGTTGCTCCAGGCTTTGCAGTTCCGGGCTATCTGTCCCCAGCGCGGCGGCGGCGATCTCCAGCGCCTTTTGCCCCATTGGCCCACCAGCCCAGAGGGCCGCCCAGAACTGGGCAAACGCCGACTTGCCGGTACCATAGACGCCCGTCAGGGTCCAGGCCCGCTGCGGACTGGTTTTCGTGAAGGCAGGCAGCATTCGCCGCAGCGCATCCACCGCTCGCTCCGTCAGGATGTAGCCCTCCAGGGCGTCGGGGAGCTCCAGATCTCGCTCCAGGTTGACCGAGCGGCTATAGCGGCGATCGAGGCTGAAATAGTGCGATAGGGTTTGCGCCACGCTGCTCACCTCCCCCGGTAATAATCCTGCAAAATCTGCTCTGCCAGCAGCAGCGGCTCGGCGGTGAAGGAAAACTGGATCAGCCCAGCCGTATCCGATAAATTCACCCGATCCTGGCGCTGGGCGACTCGCTCAATCGCCTCACAGAGGGCGCTCTCCGAGAGTTTGAAGGCCAGTCCGGGGCTGCCCCGCTCATACAGCAGGCGCGAGACGGCAATCGTGCCCGGTCCTTGGCGCTCCTGGGCCGCAAACTCCAGGCAGGCCGCAACCACTATGGCGGGTGGCAGGTTGCGTTTGGCCCCGATGCGAAACCGGTAGATCCGGGCATCGCCAGCCGGATGCAGCAGCCCCAGCTCCGTGAACGGACAGTCAATCGACTCTTCGGTGAACCCGGCTTTGCTGGGCTGCTCGACATACATTTTCAGCAAACAGCGCAGGTCTTTCTGGAACGATGAGGCCGCAATCCGCAGTCCCTGCTGCTCCTGGTAATAGTTCTCTAGAGCCAGCAACAGCTCCGCTTCGGTAAATTCCACGGCCTGAAACCGGTAAAAGCTGTAATACCAGGCGGTGGCGAAACAGGGTGGCTTCAGTAACTGCCAGTGCAGCAGCCAGAGCGAGGCCACATCCTCCAGAAACGGGTCCCATTCGCCTAAAAGCCGCTGACCAAACCCGGTGGGCCGGTCGTCCTGCAACAGCTTGAAGGCAGAACACCAGTAGCGAATCGAGCGCACCATATTTTTGCCCACGCCCAGCCGAATCGGCGCATCTGGGTGGAGGAAGATCTGGGGGTCTTGGGCGGCCCGGTCAAACCCCTTCTTCAGCCAGCCAAACCGGGGGTGAAAGGTTTCGTGGCGAGCAAAGACGATTGGCTTAAGGTCAGTTGGCCTCAGGCTGTCAACTTTGCCCAGTTCCGGGCTGATTTGCTGCGTCATAGGAGGATAGAACGAACGTACCTATTGTCTGGGATTGGGCCAGAAATGAACAGCCGCCACCAGTAGCGCCGCCTCTTCAGAAAAACGCTATTACTAGAAGAATATTCTAGAACTAATTTCCTTTGCAGAACCAAAAACTCTAGG
>JBJTUI010000509.1:0-10077 GCA_046080625.1 Elainella sp.
GGCGTCATCGGGGGATCCTCAACGAAACTACGGCTCCAGCCGCTGCCAAATCTGCGCGGGCGGCAGGCGCTCCCAGCCGTCACCAAACCAGTGATCGACGCCAAAGCCGTGGGCTCGACCCAGATCAGAATTTGGAGGCAGCAGAGCCGCTAATTGTTCAATATACCGCCGGGCGATGCTGGTTTCGAACACCGACGACCAAACTACGTCCAGGCCCTGCTGGCAGAACTGCTGGAGCCGCCGAGGCGAACCGCTAATCGGGGCCTTGATCACAAAAATGCCGCGCCAGCCCTGCTCCCAACAGGCCTGGAGTTGGCCCAGCTGACTGACCGACTCGTCCAGGGCGATTGGCGTCTGGTGGCGCTGACTCAGCTTCAGCATTGCCGTAAACTGGTCGGGCGGCAGGGGCTGCTCCAAAAACTCGATGTCGTAGCCGTCGCAGACTTGCAGCCACAGGCTGGCCTGCGGCCAGGTCAATCCACCGTTGGCATCCAGCCGCAGTTTGGCCCCACTGGGCAACAGGCTGACCAGTTCCTCAAAAATCGCCATCTCCTGGGCGATCGGGGCAACGCCAATTTTCCATTTAAAAGTGGGATGAAAGGCGGCAGCAGGCTGGCCAGAAAGCGAGCCAAACAGCAGCGGACTCTCCAGCGCCGATTTGCCCGTGGGCAGCAGCAGGCTGGTTTGTAGGGCAGGCAGGTTGGGCTGATCAGCAGGAGCCACACTCTGGACCATCTCCCAGGCCGATTCAAAGCCAAACTGACAGGCGGGCAGAGTTTCAGGGGTCTGGGCGATCTGGCTGGCCGTCAGCCTTGTGGGCAACGCCTGACAAAACCGCAGCGCCTGCTCAAAAGTTTCGCTGCCAAACTCGGGAATCGGGGCAATTTCGCCCCAGCCCAGCCCAGTTTCGCTCTCCAGCCGCAAAACAATGCCCCGTCGCGTCGTCCATCGGCCATGATGGGTCTGCAACGGTGTCTTAAACGGTCGAGCGTAGGGTCGAAACTCAAACCGGGCTTTCAAACCTGCACTGCCAAACTTGCACCTTCAAACCTGCACTTTCAAAGCTGCATTACCAAAGCAACCCTACAGACCGCCGCGCTCAGCTTGAACCTGGGCCTTGGCCTTGGCTGCACTCCGCTTCAGGGCATCCAGACGAGATTCATAGCGACGGCGCTGTTTTTTCTTGGGAGATTGCTCAATTAACACCTTCAGGGCGCTGCCCAGACTCTTGTAGGCGTTGGGCAGGGTGTAGCCAAACCGGGTGGCCAGGGTAATCGCCTTTTCGTCGGCCTCAATTGCCTCGCGCAGGGTTTTTTCTCCGGCGTTGCGCTGGTAGAGTCGCCAGCCCGACACGCCACAGAGCACCATCGCCAGGATCAGCAGCAGGCCGTCCTGCACCCAAAGTTCACCCACGGCTCCGCCTAGACCGATCGCCAGCGCCGCCATTTCCCAGCCGTCCCGAGGAATCGTGTCCTGCTGGATGCGGGCGACCTCGTGCCAGAACAGCAGATTGCGTTGATCCAGGGCCAGCTGATCCCACTTGGCCAGATCGACCTGCACCTCGACTTGATCGCGGCCAATTTCTTCGCAGGTAATTAGCGGCGGGTTGACAGCGGTGGCGGCCTCAATGGTCACCCAGCTTTTGAGTTCGGGCGGCAGCAGGCTTTTCAAACGTCTCAGTTCGCTCAAATCGGCTCTGGCAGTCGTGGCGTAGGAGGTCATGAACTTAACCCTAAGCGAATCGCAATGTAGATAAAACAATTACAGATAGATTAAACCAGACTGGGCGGCTGTCTAAAAGAGCCTCTGCTCGGTCTGTTTCTCGATTATAGAGCCGGGCTGAATTAATCGACAGCCAGATAAGGTGAGATATACCCAACCACCGGCAGACTGCTGGCCGCCTCCGGGCCATTAGGTTTAGGCCGCCAAGCCTGGGCCGTCCAGTCTAAACTAATAGCGACTATTACCCATTTCTATAGAAAGTTATCGCCTGGAGGGTAATAAGTAGGTAGGTGCAAATATTTGTCGGACGGTGGGGGTTTGGGGGCTGCGCCCCCACCAGAGGGCTTGCCCTCTGGACTCCCCTAAAACCATCTTCAATTTAATCAAGCCCAGCTACTTACTCAAGCGTGAGAATCGCGGCTTCACTGCAAATGTTGAATTCAGCAATCGGCTAGAGAGCGTTGGTATAGACTATTTGTAAACAAATCTCAGACGATGCTGCATCTATCTACTCAAGTTCAGACTACTCAAATTCGCTCGTTCGGTACCCCTGCTGCACCAAGGCCCTCTGAAACGCTACAGTCTGGAATACCCCTGTCCCAGCCAAGTCGAACTTTTGTCAGATCTAACCGTCCTGCCCAAGCCGGACGCAGTCGCTCTCGCAACCAGCGCGACAATAGTTTTGAGGGGGCCAGAAATTCTGCCATCTTGTCACCGGGCTATGGCAGCCAAGCAGTTCTGTTCAACGGACGAATCGGGCGGCGCGATCCGGTTGATGTGTTCAAAGTGACGCTGCTGCCCAATGCCAGTATTTCTAACCTGTTTGCCAGTCGCCAGACGATCCGCCAAGGCCCACTGAATTTCCGGATGATTGGTGATATCCGGGGCAACAAGATCATCCTGATTGGCGCGAATTTTGGCATCTCAGATCTGCCGCCCGAATCCACCCCCATCCAGCCACCGCTGCTCAACCAGACCGGAGAACCGATTGACTTCTATTTTCGGTTTGCTGCTGTGGGTAGGCGCGAGTCCAGATACAATCTGGCTTTTAGCTTCTTCCAGTAATTCTCCTGCTTTTCCTTTTGGTGAAATTAGGCCCTGAAATTAGGCAATAGGACTAGGCAATGCTGCCGCGCTTGCGGGCTTCCTTATAGGAGGTGCCGATATTTTTCAGGCCCGCCCGGATCATCTGCTGCTCCAGCAAGCCAAAAAACCTGGCCCGGTCGCCACCCCGCACAACGGCCTGATTATGAGCTTCGGCCAGCGCCACCGGATAGCCATAGCCTTTCTGCACCTGGGTCAGCGTCAGGCTGAGGGCTTGATTTAGCAGAGCTTCGTCTGTGGCTACCCAGCCCGGAAACTCAACTCTCGCCACCTCCGCCCCCATATGCACATAGCAGAAATAGATGTGCTGCTCGCCGTAGGCTTCCAGGATTTTGGCCGAACTGCGCCAAATCGCGCCCCGCTCCCCCGGCTCCAGCAGCAGTCCCCACAAAGCCGTGTCCCGCAGGGGTGAAAACACCTGACAGGGAGCCTGATCGGTTTGGCCGGAACAATGGGTCTGGCAGTCGGGGGCCAAATAGGTGCAGCTTTGCAGCCGCAGAAAGTTCATCGCTTCGCCGCTGCGGGCCGCGCTCAGATAGCCGACCAGCGGGATGCGGTTTGCCTGGAGCTGCTGCCAGGCAGCCAAAATTGGCGGCAAAATACGCTCGCGAGCCTCGGCAGGTAAGGGGTCAAGAAACCAGTGGATTAACGAACCATCTACCATGGCCAGAGCCGGAGCCTGCAAATCTGCTAGATCTGTCCCCAGTTCGGCCAGCACAACCGCCTCGGAAACCGTGCGGCGATAGCCCATCCATTCTTCAGTGCGGATGCCCCACTGGCGCGAGACATATAAATCTTCGGGCCGATAGAACACCTCCGGGGCGCTGTCTAGCAGGGGGTGACGGTTCTGGCCGTAGTGCAACACCACCCGCCCGACGTTGATCAAATAGCAGTAGGCAATTTCGTGGTGGCTGGGCGCAATCTGGGAGCCATCTGTAGCCAAAACGCTGTGGACGGGCGGAGCATGCGTCAGCGCCACCCGGGTATTCAGCGGCTCCATCGGCACCGCCGCCGTAAACCCCAACCGATCTCGCCAGAGCTGCTGCTGGTTCATGAGCTCGGCCTGCTGCTCCGTGGCATCGGCCAAAATCCGTTGGGCTAGCTCTAGCCGCTGGCGCGATGCAGCTGCTTCCTGGGTGAGGTGTTGACCAATGCCCTGCATCTGGCGAGACAGTTTGATCAGGTCAAGCATGGGGGTGGGGAGTACGGATGTTTTATTTACTGTACAGCAGTTTTTATCTCGGTACCGCCACCTGACTCAACAATGCTCCAATCACCCCATCGATTTGAACACTGTCGAGCTGGGCTTCGGGACGCAGGATCAGCCGGTGTCTGAGCAGCGGGGCCGCCGTGGCCTTGATGTCGTCTGGGGTGCCGTAGTCGCGTCCGTTCAACCAGGCGTTGGCCTTGCTCGCCTGCAGCCAAGCCACCGCCGACCGGGGCGAGGCACCCAGGGTCAAATCGGGCGATTGGCGGGTCTGCTGCACCAGGGCCAGCAGGTAGTCGAGCAGGGCTTCCGAGACATGAACTTTTTGCACGGCCTGACGGGCCAGCAATACTTCGCGGACGGTGGCCACCGGGGTGAGTTTTTCCAGATCTAGCCGCTTGGTCTGGAGGCCGTTCTGGGCGTTCAGCAGCATCTGACGCTCGGCCTGAGGCTCCGGGTAGTCTACCAGCAGCTTGAACAAAAACCGATCGAGCTGGGCTTCCGGCAGGGGATAGGTGCCTTCAAATTCCAGCGAGTTCTGGGTGGCAATTACCCAAAACAGGTCGGGCAGGGCCAGGGTTTCGCCGTCCAGCGTCACTTGCTGTTCTTCCATGGCCTCCAGCAGCGCGGCCTGGGTTTTGGGCGGCGTGCGGTTGATTTCGTCGGCCAGCAGAATCTGGGTAAATACCGGCCCCTGCTTCAGGGTGAAACTGCGGGTGTTGAAATCAAAAATATTCGTCCCCAAAATATCGGCAGGCAGCACGTCTGGGGTCAGCTGAATCCGGCGAAACTCGGCTTGCAGCAATCGCGACAGGGCTTTGACCAGCAGGGTTTTGCCCGTGCCCGGTACGCCTTCTAGGATCACATGACCGCCCGCCAGCAGCGCTACCATCAGTTGCTGCACGGCCTGGGGTTGCCCCACCACAATCTGGCTAAGCGACCGGGCGAGTTGGGTAAAAACAGACTGGATTTCGTTCACGATTGCTTCGACTGGGGATGCGACAGGTGAATTCAGATGGCTTGATAGGAGCTGATACAAGTGGTTTGGACAGCAGGCCCCAAAACGGGGCGACACCTGCTTCACTGTAGCCGATCGCAGCTCTGACGCAGCTACGCCCGACGAACTTGCTGAGGAATTGGCCCGCATCAGTCCGATCTGCTCGCGTCTGGCCTGCTCAAGTCTGGCCCACCCAAGTCTCGACTTGCAGAACTGGACGGACGCCGGAGCGCTCTCACCTGGGCCAGCCAGCTTTTCAGGGTGCCTCGGGGCCGTCGGCTAGCCTGCACCAGGAATTCTAGTTCAGCCGCAGGGCGTCCGGTCTGCTTCACCCAGGCATCGATCACCACCTGCGGTTCGAGCAGCGTTGTACCCAGTCCCAGATCGCGCTGAAGCCGCAGCTGTTCAGCCCGACCGATTGTTTGCCCGACAAAATCCTCGCAGCCCGCTTTTTCCAGCACCCCTGCCAGGGCCTGAATGTAGGCGGCGCTGTTGTCGGGACGCGGTTCAGGTAAAGGTTGGGCTGGTCCCAAACGCTGGCCTTCGCCCCAGACCAGCAGCAGCAGCAGGACCGCCGCCTGCACTGCCAGCAGCAAAACGGGCGTCTGGGCAAAGTAGCTGAGCCAGCTCTGGGGGGCATTGTCGATCTGCTCCTGCTGGTCGCGGTAGCCGTGCAGATATTCGTCGATGTAGATCGGGTAGCCCGGTTCCGTCACCAGCCGCGCCAAAAACTTGAAGTTGCCCCCGGCGTCCTGGTAGGCATTAGCGGCCAAATAGGGCGTCACAACCGCGATCACCCGCCCCTGTCCCAGCGTCTGCTCCTGCACAATTGGGCCAAAGCGATCTTCCAGCCACACTTTCTCGTCTGAAGCGCGATTCGAGCGGCGATCAAACCGCCGACTGGTGGCAATCTGTACGGCCCCATCTGGGCTGGCAATTGTTTGGCGAAAGGGTGCGGCGGTAACGGGGGCTCGCCGTCCTACCAATACCAGCACGTTGCCCCGTCTGATCCAGTCTTCGCTGACGCCTGGGCTGCGGGAGTTGACGCGGATCAGGGTGATCGGGGTAAGGGGTGGGGGAGGTGGGGAGGTGGGGAGGTGAGGGGGTGGGGGAGACTGGGAGTTGAGGGAGACTTGCTGGGTGGGGGGTAGGGGAGAAGAGGGCTCCAGGTCGTTCAGGGGGCGCTGCCAGCGCTGAATCTGGGTTTGGGACTGCATGTAGGCATACCAGGCTCCGTAGCCACTGGGAGCCCGGCTGTAGGTCGAGCCTTGAGTTTGTCCGGGTGAGGGGGCGAAGAACAGGCTGAGCAGCAATAGGCCGGTCAAGAGCAGGCCGAGCCAGACCCAGCGGTTTTTGAGTAAGTTTTGAGGGGCTCCGGTCATGCTTCGCCCTCCAGCTGACGGTAGGCTTGCCAGCAGCGGTCATATAAATCGGCGGAGGCGGCGAACTGGTCAAAGGCCAGACGTTCGTGGGTGCGGATCAGCAGCTGGTAGGGCTGCTGGTCGGCCAGGGGCAGGTCGAGCTGGTGCAGCAGCGACAGATATTCGCCGTCCGTGCGGCTGAGAGCCTGGGGAATCAGGCCGCGTTCGCTCAGACGCTGGAGGGCTGCCAAATAGAGCGCTCGACAGGCCAGCCGGTAGTCTCCCTGACGATGGGCCGTCTGGGCCTGCTGCAGCCAATCTGGTGGCGGGGTTAATCTAACTGGCCCGGATCGGCGCTCCAGATTCTCTAAATAGGGGCGTGCCAGCCGGTAGAGCTGCAGCCGACCCAGGCCGTCGTGCCCAGCAACAGCAGCCAGAACAGGGTTTGCAGCAACCATTCGGGCAGAGGTGTCTCGTCTGGCAAATTTCCCGAACTGTTCGACAGCAGCCGCTCGATCCATTCGCCAACCTGCTGCGAGAGCTGCTGCACCTGCCATCCCAGGCTATTTTTTGCATAGGTGCCGGACGACAAAGTTACCTCGATCTATCGCAACTTCACTTGGATTTACGGCAGGGGGTTACGGCAGTAGTTAAGGGCAGCGAGCCTCGGGCCGCGAGAGTCTAGACGCAATGTAGCAACCCGCATCAGCTCAATTAGGCCATGCTGTTTTCGATTGCCCAGCGGGCCAGTTCGGTGCGGTTGTGCAGGCCAGTTTTGCCCAGCATGTTGCTGACGTGGCTTTCAATCGTGCGCTGGCTGACGTTAAGTTCTTCGGCAATTTCCCGGTTGGCCATGCCGCGAGCCACAAACTGAACCACGCGCAGTTCGGTGGGCGTCAGCTCCACATCAAACGGCACCTGAATTTTGGGCGTCGCCTCGGCAGATTTGTCCTGACGCTGAATCAGACGCGAAGCTTGTTTCAGGGAAGATTCTACCTGAGCCACCAATTCCTCTGGCTCAAACGGCTTCACCATATAGACGTCGGCACCCGTGTTCAGCCCTTTAACGCGGTCCTGGCTCTGGCCCTTGGCCGACAGAAACAGCACAGGAATCCAGCTGGTGCGGGGATTCTTGCGGACATGCTCGACCAGCGAATAGCCGTCCATCTGCGGCATCATCACGTCGCAAATGATCATGTCAGGCGTTTCCTGGTCAAGAACCTCCAGAGCTTCCTGACCGTTATCTGCGGTCACTACTTCGTAGCCCCGAAACTCCAGATAATCTTTGACTAATAGAATCAAATTTGGATCGTCATCAATTAGCAGCAGCCGCTTGTGCTCTCCCACCGTTGTTTCCTTGCTCATGCTTCGTTACTCGCCGTATTCAGAGTCAATCGCAGAACCTGCCAATCATCATAATCCAGTAATTTTACACAGCGCCTAAATTGCTGAAATAGCCCCGACTGATTGGTCACAATTCTACTTTCTTACCTTACGTTTGCCCTACGTTTGCTTTGCGCCTGTAGTGCCCTACTTTTATAACGCCCTTTGCTGGAGCTGGGCTTTCTCATGGAAACCGAGCGTAGGATAGCACTCTCAACAGCCTAGAGCTTCTCCACCTGTTTGCCCTGGATTAACACTCCTGGACTGAATGGGTAACACATCAGGCGGACTCTGGTTCCGAAAGTTGACCTCAACACCCAAAATAGCCTTTAGGCGCGAAGGCAAAAACTTTGCTGGTCAGACATTCTGCTGGTTAGACATCTGCTAGTCAGAAACCTGGCTCATCAAACAGCGGATTCAGGACACAGATCTTCAATGGCTTCAAAGCATCATGAACCCGGCACGAAAGCTTGAATCGATTGAAATTATTAATATCTCTGCATACCGCGATATTGTATATTGTTTTCCCAACAATCGGGTAGCCCTATCGTCAGGCTGCTCCAGCCCTGCTAAATTAGCCCATCTGGGTTAAGTTGGCCTACTCCAAATCAGATGCTTCACAATTTTTTGCTAGATCAGATGAGGCCACATCAGCCCCATCCGACTGTATTGCCCCTTGAGACTGTATTGCCCCTCGAATTACTTCAACCTCAAGGGGAGGCAGCGGATGCACCAGAAAAGCGTAGTCTTCCACAACGCGATTTTCCAGTAAATGCTCCTGAATAATTCGTTCGATCACCTCCGGCGTGGCGCTGTGATACCAGACTCCGTCGGGATAAACCACCAGAATCGGCCCCTGCTGGCAGACGCGCAGACAGTTGGCCTTAGTGCGAAACACACAGGAGGGCCGTTCGGGCGTGGGCTGGTCGAGCTGGAGCTGCTTGAGCCGCTGTTTCAAGTAGTCCCAAGCCACCAGACTGGCAGCCTTGTCGCAGCATTTGGGATTAGTCTGGTCAGCGCAAATCAGCAGATGCCGCTGGATTTGGGGTAGGCCCAGAGCCTGGACGCAGGGTTGGAGGGAGACGGAGGTGGGAGTGGGCATGGGGAGATGGGGAGTGGGGAGGTGGGGAGATGGGGAGATGGGGGGTAGAAAGACGGAGGATTGGGGCAGTCAGCCACAGCGGTAGGAGTCTATAAATTTATCTGTGTCGTTGCCCGACCCGCCCGCGCGTGAACGGCGGGCTAATGGCAGCAAGTACACTAAAGTGTACTGAAACTCTTGTCCAGTCTGCTACTCTACGAGAAGGCTTCGCCTATAGCAGACTTTTTCTACTAGCCCACAATTGATCTGCGGGCGGGAGAAGAGCGAAGTGGCAAACTGGTTTGACACAAAATCTAGGGCAGACTCCTGAACCAGGTTAAGAGCATTCACAAACTGGTATCATGAAGTTTCTCGTTGATGCTCAACTTCCGATTCATCTTGTTCGACTGCTTCAGGAAGCTGGCTATGACACGATTCATACCAAAGAACTTCCTCAACAAAGCGCAACCCCAGATTCAATCATCAATTTCGTTTCGATTCAAGAGGAACGAGTTGTCATTACTAAAGACTCAGATTTTGTCGATTCCTTTCTCACAGTGCAGCAACCCTATAAACTTCTGCTAATCAACTCCACAAGGCAACCGCTCTCACAGTCCGTATTTGAGGCTCCAATTAATTTGTCTCCATCCACCACTTTATCGTCCAACCTAATCCGGCAAACCCCAGTGCAGAAGTTCTTCAAAGCTCGACATAGCCTGCGTTCAACAGCGCTGTTTCGGTCGAGGTAAAACCCTTGCCCGCATCCACCAGGCGGATTCGAGGATGATCGCTCAACTGTCGCACAATTGCTTCTGGGCGAGTGTAGCGGGTTCCTGACTCCGCGCGTGGCTCGACCTCGGGCAAGCCCCAAACAACCAGTACGACCTCAGACCAGAGATTCAAGGGCTCAGGCGCAACCAGATCGCCAGCCACCACAATGCGATCAACCGGGTAATGATCCCGCAGAAACGTAGCCGTATCTCGTGCCAGCTTCCAGGCAGCTGTTTTGTGGTTGGGGTCAGCGGCTTTAGAGACTTCCAAGTAATGATTGATCCTATAATACTGGCAAGAGAACCTTAATCGGTAGTGCCCTTTCGTAAAGGATAGAGGAAAATAGATAGGAGTTGGCTCCTTCCCCCCATCCGTTCATCATGAAACCCTACCTGATTTGCCCAAGCTGCGGCTCTGACGACGTGATGAAAAACGGCACCACTCGACGCGG
>JBJTUI010000510.1:0-6125 GCA_046080625.1 Elainella sp.
CCAAACACCAGCGAAGTACCCAGATCGGGCTGTAGCAGAATCAGAACCCAAGGCACAGCTGTAATAGCCAGGGTTTTGATCACCATCCCCAGCGAGCTCGCGCCCTGTTCATGCAGCACGGCAGCCAGGGTAATAATTGCGCCAACCTTGGCAAATTCGGAGGGCTGAAGATTAAAGCTGCCGATTGTCAGCCAGCTCTGAGCTCCGTTGGCGGTTGTGCCGATAAAAATCACGATCAGCAGCGATAGATTGGTCAGGCCGTAGATGATCCAGCGCCACTGAATCAAATTCTCGTAGCGCCAGCGGGCAATCAGCAGCGCCAAAACCATACCGACAGCACCAGTCACCCAGTGTTGCCACCAAACCGTGAGCCCTAGGTGAAGTTGGGTGCTGCGAATCGTGATTCCGCCAAACAGGGTCAAGCCAACAGGCAGCAAAAACAGCAGCCAGTCGATCTCCTGCCAGGGCTGTATAAACGATTTCCAGCTAATCCGCCTCAGTGATTTTTGCAGCATGGCCGGGTTGAGAAGCAATACGACGACTAATTTTAAAAGGCTTTCTCAGCTCAGGGCCGCCACCGAGACGCCTGCCGCAATTCGTTGCGCAACCGCAGTCAGGGCTTGGGCCGAGGCCGACTCAGGCCGATCAATCACAATAGGAATACCCCGATCGCCCCCTTCTCGCAGCGGCATTTCTAGCGGAATACAGCCCAATAGCGGCAGGCCAAGCTCTTGAGCAGTTTTTTCACCCCCACCCGAGCCGAACAGATCATATTGTCGGTCGGGCAGATCGGGCGGGATGAAGTAGCTCATGTTTTCCACAATCCCCAGCACCGGCACCTGCATTTGCTGGAACATGCGTAGTCCCCGCCTAGCGTCTTGCAGCGCAACGGTCTGCGGTGTTGTGACAATCACGGCTCCTGCCATCGGTACGGCCTGAGCTAGGGTAAGCTGGGCATCGCCGGTACCAGGCGGCATGTCAACAATTAAATAGTCCAGATTTCCCCAGGTCACCTGATATAGAAATTGACGAATGATCCCGTTCAGCATCGGCCCCCGCCAAATCACTGGCTGGTCAGGATCAATTAAAAAGCCCATCGAAACCAGCTTGACACCATAGTTAAACGCGGGTTCCAGCACCTCGCCATTCGCACCCTGCTGCACGGAAATTTTTGCCTGGGTTAGCCCTAACATCGTAGGAGCGTTCGGGCCGTAAATGTCAGCATCGATCAAACCTACCTGAGCCCCAGCTTGGGCCAGCGCGACTGCCACATTCACCGCAACAGTGCTTTTGCCAACGCCTCCTTTACCGCTCGATACGGCCAAAATATTCTTCACCCCAGAGATGCCGGTTCGGTCTGGTAAAGCCTTCTGCTGCGGGGTTTCGGCTGTCACTTCGACTGAAACCGTTTCGACTCCTGGCAAAGTTTTGACTGCGCGTTCGCAGTCTTCGACGATAAATTGCCGCAGTGGACAGGCAGGTGTTGTTAAAACCAGCGTGAAACTGACCGTGCTACCCTCCACCGCCACGTTGCGAATCATATTGAGCTCCACCAAGCTCTTGCGCAGTTCGGGGTCTTGAACCGGACGCAAAACCTCCAGGATCTGGCTAGCATCAAGGGTTGTCAGCATGGTCATCTCCACCTAGCTCTACTCGCTAGGGTGCTTAGCATAAATTCTCCAATGCCCATTCTAGCTTCTGCCCAGCCCCAATTCCCCTGAGGCTCCATCTGAAGTTCCCTAGATCACCCATTGTTCCAGACCAACGAGCAGAATGAAGCTGCCTAGCCAGTCGAGACCGGGATGATGACGGAGCCGAGACGGCGGCAGGATTTTATCCTGTTCAGCAGCATGGGCCAGATCGCGAGCCACCTTGGCCGCATAGGGTTGGATAATTGACCAAATCAAAGGAGATAACCAGCCCTTTAGCGTCACCGAGTAGGAAACTTGCGTCCCACACAGGGTAGATTCGATCCGATAGGTCACCCGTTCCTCTAACCCTGGAAACGCCAGAACTCGCACACTCAGCAGTTCGCCCGGTGAAACCCGCTCCACAAAAATCTTGATCGGAATCGGCGACAATCGACTCACGGCTTGGAAGATCAATCCTGGTTTCGGAATCAACCCGTAGGGAACATTGGTTTTCGCCAACAGCGGATGCCAGGACATATCTGCCAGGTTTACCATCTTGCCCCATAGCTCATCGACTGAAGCCGAACTTAAAACCTGATAGGTTTCGGCAAGGAAAGGAAGCCGCTGTGGCCGGTATCGGATTCTGAACCAGAAGTCGAGCATTGCAAAACTTCTCCATAACCTTAACAGGTTGATACATATATATAGCTATAGAGCGAGACCCAGAGCTAGCTTGATAGGCTGTTGTTGATCTGATCACACTATTGCTGATCCGGTAACAGATGAACTAACAAAGACCAGGATTTTATTCTAGTCCAGAGCCTCTTCACTACAAAACTGCCGCTAGAATGCTGAAATTAGTCTTTACAGTTTCCGGAGATCAACAGGTATAATCATAGACTGTGTCCGTCTATCCTGGCGAAGCAACCTTTCGTTTGGGCGACAAGCTTCCATGGCTAGATGCCACAACCTAAGTAATAGTAAGCAGGCAATCCAGACCTATGGCTCGTAAATGTACTCTGACTGGCAAACAGGCCAACAATGCCTACGCAGTTTCCCACTCCCACCGCCGCACTAAGAAGCTGCAAGAAGCGAATTTGCAGGAAAAGCGGGTTTGGTTGCCCCAGGAGAAGCGCTGGATTAAACTGCGGCTTTCTACTAAAGCAATCAAAACTTTGGAAAGCAAGGGTCTGTACGCGATGGCTAAAGCAGCCGGTATCGATCTAAGTAAATACTAGAACCGAGCAGATTTCGGTTTGACCTGCAAAATTGAAGGTATAGAAATCCCTCTAGCAGATAGCTAGGTGGGCTAGGAGAGCTCCCAGCTGGTTGAACTTCAGTGAATATTCTCTTTACCTTGCGCAGTTGATGCTTTTCAGGCATAAACTGCCTCTATAGCAGCCTACAGGGCTGCTTTTTTCGTAGCTATACTCAACGTCAGCGTGAACCGCTAGTGCTAATTGCTACACGCGATTCACCCATTCTCGCTCAGTAAAGGTTTTAGGCCAATCTGAGTCGAAGCTTGGGAACCTGCAAAAACTACTGGCAAAACTTGGTCAGTGCTGTGTAATATTTTACTAATGATTGCACTGTGGTTTGTGCTGAAAGATAAAGCCCGAAAGCGAGAATAAGATATTCCGCCCCTGCTGAGTCAGGTTTGGAACTCCTGGTTGTCAGGCTTTTCAGGGGCTGTCAACCGGTACTATAGCTATCATCGGACTCTGGGCTCCCTCTCTGAAATTTCGGAGAACCATGCGGTAGAGTTAACAAATCTCTGGGGTGGCTGAAGACAGGGTAGTCGAGAAAACTGAACTCACAGCTTCCACGTAATTAATTGAATCAGGGTTGCATCAGGCTGCGGTTGGCTGATTTTGGGATCGAAGCTTTTTAGAGTCTATGATCGATCAATTTCGAGATTTGGGCATGATTGAACTTTGAAAGGTGAAGCTTGTACAGCCTGGCCAATCGCAGTGAGATCAGGATTATCCCACCCTTAAACTCCTGGCTTAGCGCTGAACAAGTAACCTTGCTGACTGGTTGTAGGCATATCAGATTTGACAGGCAGCACAAAAAATTATTGATCCGCACCTGTGTAGTTTCCCCAGTCGTGTTTTCCCTGTTGCCCTTGTAGCCTCGACTTGCTAGGACAGTGATCGTTATTCAGGGGTAGATTGTAAACTTTTAGTGAATTGGCGCTCTTGGCTTGAGGTGCAGTTTACTAAATAAGTCTGTCATTACTGTTTAAAATTCCCCTGGCATCTTACCGTTCCGATAGTCTACCTGACAGGAAAGCAACTATGTCAACCCCTAAAGTAATCAGGGCAGCCCAATCGCTCCTTCGGCAGGTCAGCCGTATTGCTCACGGGCTGACCAAGGAGCTGATTCGTTGGCTCTTACGCAATTTACTCGTGATTGGCAGACAGCCCGCTTCTAAAGCGGGTTTTGTACTACCAACGACGATTTTGCTGCTGCTTGTCGTTGTGCTAACGGTAGGAGCAATTGGCTATCGCACCTTCACTCGCAGCCAGCAAGCAATCACAGAGCGACAGCAGCAGGTCGTCTATAACGCTGCAACTCCCGTAATTGACCGGGCTAAGAGCAAGATTGAGTTCCTGCTCGACCCAGATAAAGACCCGCGCGGCGGTGGGGTGCCCAACGAAAAGCTGCTGCTGGGGATGATGCTTAACGATGGTCGGAGCTTAGACGGTGTGACTATCCCGCGCTATCCCCCCGGAGGAAACGCCGACCCCTACACCTACAATGGCGAAACGCGCATCGATATCAATGGCGATGGTCGCATCGACAATGCCTGGCGATACCCGGTTGACATCAATGGCGACGGCGATACAACCGATCCGCAGGATGGCTGGGCCGTTTATTCAATTATTTTCCAGACGCCAGCCGATCCAGACCTGCTGCGCGATTCCCGCAACGACCCGAATAGCCCCAACGTGGGCTGGCAGCGTCGGGCTCGCGAGCTTCTGGTGCGGAATGCGCCCCTGAGCAACGCTACCGAGGTGAACAACATTTGTCGTCGCAATACGGGCACTGGCAACGCGGGGACGCCCCTGGTGAATGGTGAGGGCTGGTTCCCTGACCCCTCCGAACGCACGAAAATTCGTAAGAACTTCCAGATTGATGCCTACGTCGTACCCAATGATCCCAACGGCACGGTTGCAACGCTAGAGTTTCAGCAGGATCGCGAAGCCACCCAGGGCTTCAAATGGGGAGCCTGGTTCCGGAACGACCTGGAGATTTTCCCTGGTCCCACTTTCAACTGGAACGGGGCCATGCACAGTGAGGGCAGCCTGATCGTCGGTGGCGGCAGTTCCTTCCGGGCATTTCTGGTCAGCTCGCGTGATTCCTGCATCCGCTCAGCAGACGCTTCCGAGATTACGGCGAAATTGAATGAGCTGCCCATTGGTGATTATCCAGCATTCAGGGGCCGCTTTATTACTGGCACAATTCGGGATGATAACTTCAACGGAACACCGAGTTATGACCTGCCGCCCGTAGAGTCCGTCACTCCGAATGTTGGGATGAATTCCAACCAGGACTCTGTCTTGCAGGCTTCCCTGACGCCGCTCGACTTTTCTCTGGAACCAGTCGTGCTCCAGACTCAGGGAATTTCGACCCCGCGTAATCCCAACGTTCGAGACACCTCTAATATTGACCCTGCCTGGGCTAACTCCGCTTTTGGCCGCGATGGGGGGCGTTTCCGCTTTGAAGACCAGGTTACAACGCCCTATGTGGATGACACCTTCCGAGCCGATAACCGCTGGGGGCCCAAAGCCGTTTGGGGCCGGGATTCTCTGCAAATCGGGATCACGTCTAAAGAAAATAACGGTTCAGAAGCTGTTGCCAAAATTGGCGACCCGATCGTCGGCATTCCAGAACTGACGGGCAGTGACCCAACGCCGGGGGCTGATACGGCGAGCGTCGGCTTGGATGGTTACTGGGAACGGCGAGCCCGGGTAGACGGCCTGCGTCTGATTGTCGGCCAGCGTTTGGAGCTAGGCGACCCGGCAGGCTGGGGTGGCCCCGGTGGTGCCACTGGCAGTAATAACACAATCACCCGCGCCACTGAGCCCCTGCTGCCCTGGGGAGACGAGACTGGCACGGGAGCCTCCTGTACTGAAGGGATTCGCTGTAACGAGGCCCGCCAGCGTAAATCCCTCTGGGATAACTTGGCAGCAGTGCAGGCTACGGCGGTCTACCATAACGCCGAAGATCAAACTGCGGCTCTGCGCGATTTTCCTGATGCTTGTCTAGTTACTACTGTCCATCCCGGTACGCCCACTACGCTGGACCGGAGCGCCACGTTTGAGAACTTGGCCTTTGGCTTCTCGGCCCAGCCGGACGTGATTCCGGGTTATACGGGTACGCCCAGCTCTTCAATCATCAGCGATTTTTTCCGGGGTCGCGGCACCAACGGCTGGGAATTCAGTACACCCACCGCTGCCGATTTCAGCAATCCCAGCAGCCCGCTGATGC
>JBJTUI010000511.1:0-15496 GCA_046080625.1 Elainella sp.
GGGAGGACAGCACGGCGGTCAGCCCAAAATGTTTGCAGACAATAAACTCGGCTGCGCTAATCGGCTTGGCAATCAGGACAAACACTGTGCGTTTCTCAATTTCCTTGTTCACCAGCCCGGTGCCCACAAATACCGCAATCAGCAGACCGAGAATACCAATGGCGGCAATGCCCAGATCCAGCAAAATCTTGTCCTGGGTGTTGGCGGCAATCTGGGGCAGCAGCTGGGTTGCGGCGGCCAGAGTCGCGCCGTAGAACAGAATCAAATACAGCACCCGGTCGCGAATCACTTCCCGAAACACATTTTTCGCAATTACCCAAGTTCGACCCAGATTCATAGGATTTTTCAGCTGGCGGTATGGACTGCGATTTGATTATAGAGGCTGGGGGGAGGTGGGGAGGTGGGGAGGTGGGGAGGTGGGGAGAGAGCTTGCTCAACTACCGGGGATGGAGAGTCGATTGTTCCCGTTGTGCTAGCCAAGGTGGCGATCGATGCGTTGGCAAGGGGAGAGCATCCTGACGCGGCGGCTCAGCAGGCGACTAACCGCTTAATTAGCCGCGTGGAAGGAGAAGCGGGCTGTATTCTGCTTGACTCTCAGGGCCGAATTGGCTGGGCCGACAATTCGCCGGATATGGCGGTTGCCTACATGAACGAGGAACTTCAGCAGCCTGTCTTTTTCGCCCGCAAGCATCAATCGTTGGCAGTCTGATGATTCTGCTTTCTCGCCTCTCTAGACACCAAGATAGGGCCTCTGATTTTTGGTGAATTTCCTGTCCAGAGTAAAGCCCAGAGATCCAACCGGAACCTGGGCACTTTGTTGAAATGCTTGTTGAAATCCTTTTGAATTGAAATGTTTTTGGCCAGTAGGGCCAGTAGAATTCACAGCCTAGCCAATCCCTGCTCCAGAAATCGGATCGCGTTCGGCTTCGGCTCTGCGGATGGCCTCTTCTTCGGGGTGGTCCTGGGTGAGTGTAGCCTGCACCTCGGCAGCGGTTTTAGACAAATACACGGCTTTGTCATCCACCGACTCAACCCACTCGATCGGCAGCCAGCGGTGTTCTCCGTCGGGCGAATCCTGCTTGGTCAGCTTGATATATTTACCGTCCTCAACCCGATCGACGGTGCCAATATGCACACCGGGTGCGCCCTGCATGTTGCCGCTGCCCTTGGCATGAACCATGAGATGCTCTCGGATTTGCGATACGTCCATAGGTTGAACCTCTGCCAAAAATACTGTTCTACGCCTTTAGAGTAGGACTGGGCAGGCGAACTCGCCTCTTCCACGAGGCAGAATCAGGCTGGAGGGGCCGCTGGCTGGGGTGAGAAACTAGAGATTTAAAACAAAATCTAAAGTTTTTTGTGATTCAGCAGACAAACGCCTAGGGTTTTACTGATGATGACGATGGCAGACAAACACCACCCCCCGATCTGCCCAATCTCAGCGATTCATAAAACCGATTAGATTGTCCTATGACCTCACCCACGATTGAATCGATTCTGCACGAAAATCGCTTGTTTCAACCTGCCGCTGAGTTTAGTCAGCAGGCCCAAATCAAGGGATTGCGAGACTACGAGCAGCTCTATGCCAAGGCTCAGGCCGACCCGGAAGCCTTCTGGGCCGAGCTGGCCGCCCAGGAGCTGCACTGGTTTCAACCGTGGGATAAGATTCTGGACTGGCAGCCGCCCCATGCCAAATGGTTTGTCAACGGCAAGATCAATATTTCCTACAACTGTCTGGACCGTCACCTCACAACCTGGCGACGCAACAAGGCAGCCCTGATCTGGGAAGGCGAGCCGGGCGACTCGCGCACCTACACCTACGCCCAGCTGCACCGCGAGGTCTGTCAGTTTGCTAACGTGCTGAAGCAGTTGGGGGTTGGTAAAGGCGACGTGGTTGGGATCTACATGCCGATGATTCCCGAGGCGGCGATTGCGATGCTGGCCTGCGCCCGAATTGGTGCGCCCCACACGGTGGTGTTTGGCGGGTTCAGCGCCGAAGCCCTGCGCGACCGACTCAACGACGGCAAAGCCAAGCTGGTTGTCACAGCAGACGGCGGCTGGCGTAAGGATGCGATTGTGCCCCTGAAAGACCAGGTAGACAAGGCTCTGGCTGATAACAGCGCTCCGACGGTTGAAAACGTGCTGGTGGTGCAGCGAACCCAGCAGAGAGTCCACATGGAGCCGGGCCGCGACCACTGGTGGCATGACCTGCGCCTCGGCGTTTCGACCAACTGTCCGGCAGAACAGCTCGACAGTGAGGATATGCTGTTTATCCTCTACACCAGCGGCAGCACCGGCAAACCCAAGGGCGTGGTGCATACGACGGGCGGCTACAACCTCTATACCCATATGACGACGAAGTGGATCTTTGATCTGCGCGATACGGATGTCTACTGGTGTACCGCTGACGTGGGCTGGATCACGGGCCACAGCTACATTGTCTACGGGCCGCTGTCCAACGGGGCGACGACGCTGATGTATGAAGGCGCGCCCCGGCCCTCGAATCCGGGCTGCTTCTGGGACGTAATCGAAAAGTACGGGGTGAATATTTTCTACACCGCCCCCACGGCGATCCGGGCCTTCATCAAAATGGGTGAACACCTGCCCAACGCCCGCGACCTGTCTTCCCTGCGGCTGCTGGGCACCGTGGGCGAGCCGATCAACCCGGAAGCCTGGATGTGGTATCACCGGATTATCGGCAAGGAGCGCTGCCCGATTGTGGACACCTGGTGGCAGACCGAAACCGGCGGCATCATGATCACGCCCCTGCCCGGTGCGATTCCCACCAAGCCCGGTTCCGCGACCCGTCCCTTCCCCGGTATCCTGGCCGATGTGGTTGATCTGGACGGCAACTCGGTATCCGCTGACGAAGGCGGCTATCTGGTGGTGCGACACCCCTGGCCCAGCATGATGCGCACCGTCTACGGCGACGACGACCGCTTCCGCCGTACCTACTGGGAGCATATCGCCCCAGTTGAAGGGAAATACCTCTATTTCGCTGGAGACGGAGCCCGACGCGACCCGGACGGCTATTTCTGGGTAATGGGCCGGGTAGATGACGTGATCAGCGTCGCCGGACATCGCTTGGGCACGATGGAGATCGAGTCGGCCCTGGTGTCCCATCCTGCTGTGGCCGAGGCCGCCGTGGTGGGCAAACCCGACGAGGTGAAGGGCGAAGAAATCGTTGCCTTTGTGATTCTGGAGGGCCACTACCAGCCCAGCGAAGACCTGGACAAGGAGCTGAAAAAGCACGTCGTGGCCGAAATTGGGGCGCTGGCTCGCCCTGGCCAGATCCGGTTTACCGACGCCCTGCCCAAAACCCGCTCGGGCAAGATCATGCGGCGACTGCTGCGCTCGTTGGCTGCGGGTCAGGAAGTCACGGGCGACACCTCCACCCTGGAAGATCGCTCGGTGCTGGATAAGCTGAGAGAAGAGAGCTAGGGGCTGGCAATCTTGGGGGGCTGGGGGCTGCGCCTTGCCGAAGGCGATGATGCAAAACCTGGGGGAAGTCTACGGTGCTTTATGGGCGCACTTTATAGGACAGCCTGGTCAACTGGGTATCTGAAATCCATCTCTGAAATTCAAACCAGCTGTCCTTCAGAGATCCGGATCGGCGCTGAGCGAGCCAGCCTCAGCCAGCGCTGGTCGCTGGAACGATATCCGAGTTCGGCCAGGTAATCTCGCTGATCGACTGGCAGCAAAACATGCATGTCCTGCTGGGTTTCGTCGCAGGTATATTCCTGGGTATCGTGAGGCGGATCGTAATCGATATCGATGTGGGTAACATCGTGGATGCGCATCATCAGCTTCTGCCCATCCTGCTGTAGGGCTGCCCGCTGGTCAGGCGAGAGTTCCCAATAGACATAAGCTCGATCAGCAGCATGCGGCACAAGAATAATCCGGCAGTCCCGATTTTGATCAAGAGCGTCACCAGCCAAACCAACAGCAGTGCCCCCAAAATCAGCAGTTTGAGCCAGAAACGGTTCTGCCAGTTGGCTGCCTCCCTGTGCAACGGCATTTGCGGCCTGTGGCTCCTCGGTTTCTAGATTCCCGCTGTTCGCACCCATAGCATGGGCAGTTGGGCTAGTTGAGCCCTCTACCGAAGTTGTTGGGACCGAAGTTATTGGGGCCGAAGTTATCGGGCTGGACTGGAGCGGTAAATCAGCGGTGTGGCTATTGGTTGACCCCGAAGTTAACCCCAGAGTTGACCCTGGAGTAGCTTGCCCTGGAGCACCCGCCCCTGAACTAGCTGCCCCTGAACCGGTTGCTGCTGTGCTGCCGTAGACCGATGAGCCAGCGGCCAAGCTCTGGGTAGATCCGTTGGTTGAGAGTGACGGGGTTGAGGGCGACTGGGTTGAGGAAGGCGGAACCGGCTGAGGCAATGACCCCTGGGTGGGACCAAGGCCCAGTTGGCCAGTTGGCTGGCTCACGGGCTGGCGACGTTTCAGCCCCCCCCACAGCAGCCCTCCTAACAGCGGCAGGGCGAGCCAGGGCCACCAGGGTACGACCGTCGGGCGGGGCGCGGACGCAGGATTAGCTGCCGTGACGGACCCAGCAGGACTCGTTGAACCTGCCTCTGGGGCGGGGCTTGATACAGCATCTCCAGCAGTACTGGAAGCAGACCCGGCGGGCACAGGGCTGTTAGAGCTAGCAGAACCGGACTCCGATACAGGTGAAGTTGTCGGTGAAGCGGCATTCGCGACGCGGGCCTGCTCGATCAGCGCCTGATTGGCCGGATCTTGAGCAAAGTCTAGAAACGCCTTCACTTCAGGGCTGGGATTGCCTTTATGTACATAGAGCAACGGCTGGGAGAACGGGTAGCGAGCGTCTGTGGGCAAAGTTTTGTGCATCGGCACAAGCTTCAGGCTGGGGTTCTGCAACACCTGATCCGCGATGGCATAGCTCACGCCGTTTTTGCCCAGATTGGTGACTAGCCCGGCGGGGGTTGGGTTGTCTAGGGTGGTAGCCGTGGGGCCAGTTTGAAACGGCGCGGTTTTGAAAACCGGGTAGCTGCGCAGAGCCTGCCGCAGATCGTCCTGGGCGGGTCGGTCGATGAAGCGAATAGCGCCATTGCGTCCCCCAACATCGGCCCAGTTGGTGATTTCGCCGCGAAAGATTCTGGCAAACTGAACATCCGTGAGGCTGCCGTTGAAGGCGTTATCTTTCCCGACCACGATGGCGATTTTGTTGCGGGCAATGGGTGTTGCTACTAGTCCTGCCTGTTCCTCTGCTGCTGTCAGCGGTCGGCCAATCGCCGCCAGATCGATCTCCCCATCCGCCAGCTTTTTCAGGGCCGCATCTGTGCTGTCGGTGGATAGGTTGAGCGAGGTCTGGGAAAATTTTTGCTTGAATGCCTGCTCTAGCGTCTGGGTCAGATTCGCCAGACTGGCACCGCTGATTCGCACCCCATCAGCCTGGGGAGAGGGTGCTTGGGCAATCGGGGCGGGTGCTGTTGCGGTTGGGGGTACTGCGGATCTGTCTGGAGCGCTCAGCGCAGAACTGGCCAGTTGAACCGAGTCCGCCTCACTGCCCTGGGGAAGATGCTCTAGACGTTGCTCCAGACTGCCCAGAGCCCGACCGGTGGGCATAATCAGCAGTGCAATCAACAGCGTTGCGGCAGGATTACCAGGAGACTTTGCGATTCTGGCCATAATCCCTAAAGCACTCCAAAAAGCACGATATGAGAGTCAGCTTATCTAAAGCTGTGCGTTTATTTTAGTGAATTTAATATTATTAGGCACAGCTCAAACCCCTGATCTCAAGGAAATCACTGCCTCCTGCCGGGAGCAAGCAGCTCAGGTTAAATGGGGCGCGCACCCGGCCAGATGCCTGGAGATTGGGCCTAGGGACAGATTCTGCACAAATTCTGCGCAGAGAGCCCAGAGATAAAAAACCTGCCCCTTCAATTCCCCATTTGAAAACGGTTGCTGAAAGAACAGGTATGCAGTTCTGACTTGGTTCTGTCTGATTAGGCTTCCTCACTAGTTAGTATATGCAAGACCTTTTTTTCGGACATCCGCCATGCCGACGATCTCCCTGACGGCGTCCAATCGGCAAAATTCTGAGAAACAAGTAATTACACAGAGATAAACTCCGCTCTTTAACAATTGACAAATTTTCATAGAAGTGAGTTTATACCGCAATTGCTCGAATTGCGAGGCACTAGGCAAGCTTTGTCCTGAAAATAGGGGCAGGCAAAGGGCATCTGTCACTTTTTAGTTTTGCCGGTAAATTTGTCGTCAGCCCCAACCCTTCTCACCCCGGAAGAAATCTGCTTTGAAATCTGCTCTGAGGATTTAGCGGAGAGCCTAGCTAAATCTCGGTGTATGACACCCAGGGGGGACGGTCTTCCGCTCCTCTCTTAAGATACAAGGAGGTGCAGGGGTGCCTGCGCCTCCAAATCCCCACAATCCTCTTTCTATGCAGGCTCATAGAAAATTGGTATAACTACCGGTTCAACTACCAAGGTCTAAAACTATGCCTAATCCGCCCATTACCGATTTGGTGCCTCATGTTTCAGGTCCGTCTGGCAAAGTCTACCTAGTGGGGGCAGGGACCGGCAGCGTGGAGCATCTCACCCTGCAAGCCTACCGGCTGCTGACCCAGGCAGAGGTGCTGATCTACGATGCACTGGTGGGGGATGATTTGCTCGATCTGGTGCCCGAAGCCTGTCTGAAACTCCAGGTGGGTAAGCGCGGTGGTGAACCCAGCACTCCCCAGTCCCAGATCAACCAGGCCATGGTGGAGCAGTGCCAGCGAGGCAGGCAGGTAGTGCGGTTAAAAAGCGGCGATCCATTGATTTTTGGCCGCTCGACCGTCGAAATTCAGGCTTTGACGACAGCAGGCTGCGATTTTGAAGTGGTGCCGGGCCTGTCTTCTGCCCTGACTGCGCCGCTGCTGGCCAACATTCCCCTCACCGATCCGGTCCTGAGCCGCTGCTTTGCCGTGATGAGCGCCCACGAACCCGATGCCCTGGAGTGGGAAGCCCTGGCCCAACTCGAAACCCTGGTGATTCTGATGGGGGCAAAACAGCTGGGCGAAATCGTTGAACAACTGCTGCGGCATGGGCGCTCTCTGGAAACCCCAATTGCGATTATTCGCTGGGCCGGTCAGCCCCAGCAGCAGGTCTGGCCGGGAACGCTGGGAACGATTCTTCGCCAGACCGAGCAAGAATCCCTGTCGCCTGCCGTAATTGTGGTGGGTGAGGTGGTGGCCCTGCGGCCCTACCTGCGTTCAAGAGCAGCAGAACCCGGCCAACCCATTGCTAGCCAACCCCCTGCGGGCCTGCCTGTGATTTGACAGCCTGTGATTTGACAGCCTGCGATTTGACAGCCTGCGATTTGACAACTTCAGAACAGAGTGTCCTGATCGCCTACAATATGAACTGTTTTGATTGAGGCTGCCGTGACATCTCCCCAACCGCTGCTGGGTAAAACAATTTTGGTGACTCGGGCTGCGGGGCAGTCGAGCCAGTTTGCCCATCTGTTGCAGCAGCAGGGGGCAAGCGTTCTGGAAATGCCAGCCCTAGAGATCCAGCCCCCCTCCAGCTGGGTTGCCCTCGATCAGGCGATTGCCGAACTTGAGGAATTCGACTGGCTGATCCTCACCTCCACCAATGCGGTCGATTATTTCTTCCAGCGGCTGGCCGCCCAGGGCCGCAGCCTCGGTGGTGTGCTCAAGAATGGCGCGCTCAAAATAGCCGTGGTGGGTCAGAAAACCGCAGCGCGTTTGGCTGAGCAGGGACATCAGCCCGATTTTGTGCCGCCCAACTTTGTTGCCGATGCGCTGGCGGCTCACTTCCCCGAGGCCGACCGCTTGGCCCAGCTGAAAATACTGTTTCCTCGGGTAGAAACCGGCGGACGAGAAGTGCTGGTGAAGGACTTGAGCACCCAAGGCGCAACTGTGGTGGAAGTCGCGGCCTACCAGTCTGGCTGTACCCAAACCCTAGCCCCCGCTGTCGCCACTGCCCTGAACAATCGAGCTGTCGATATCATTACCTTCGCCAGTTCCAAAACCGTAGACTGCTTTGCCCAACTGCTGCAATCTGCTAACCTGCCAGTTGATGTCTTGGCCTCTGTCTGTCTGGCCTCGATTGGGCCGCAAACCTCGCTCACCTGCCAGCAGCGATTTGGTCGGGTAGACCTGGAGGCGAAGGACTACACGCTGGAAGGCTTGACCGAGGCGATCGTGGCCTGGGTGCAGGCGAGAGATGTTTAGCTGTTCGAACGCAATGGAAACGGGATGGACAGTAAACCTCGCAATATGGCAACGAAGCAAGCTGAGCAGACCCGGCCCCAGGCAAGTTTACCCCGCGTGATTGGCCTGACGGGTGGAGTCGGTATGGGCAAAACCACCGTATCCGACTACCTGCACCGCCAGTATCACCTGCCCATCCTGGATGCTGACCTCTACGCTCGCCAAGCCGTTGCGCCCAACTCGGTGCTGCTGGGCCAAATTGTCGAACGCTACGGTCGGCAGATCCTCAAGCCCGATGGCAGCCTCGACCGGGCTCGTTTAGGCAATCTGGTGTTCAACAACAGTGCCGAGCGCCAGTGGCTAGAGCAGCAGATCCATCCCTTCGTGCGGCAGCAGATCGAGCAGGACTTGAAGCAGCTCAGCCAGCAGGGGCAGGAAATCGCCGTTCTAGTCGTGCCGCTGCTGTTTGAGGCCCGCATGACCGACCTGGTTACAGAAATCTGGGTGGTCTACACAGCAGATCAGCAGCAGGTAGAACGCCTCCAGCAGCGTGACCAGCTCCAGCTCGACCAGGTTCACGCCCGGATTAACAGCCAGATGCCAATCCAGAAGAAACTGGCTCAGGCCGATGTGGTACTAGAGAATACATCCAGCCCAGAGTTCCTGTTTGCCCAGGTCGATCGAGCCCTTGCCCGCCAAAGCGGCAGTTAGGTATACCAGCCAAGCACATCAGCCAGGCACACCCATTAGCCAGGTACTATCACCCTGGTTAACCTCCAATTAACCGAAGTATTCTATCTTCAGTTCACCCTTTCTGGCTTTTTCGCGAATCAGCTCACGTACCAGATCCAGTTCCTCGATCATCACCTTACCATTCGAGAAAATCTGCACCTTAATCGCATCCAGCTCTGGACGGGTTACAACTCCATCCGCAACTGCCTGTTTGATAATCGCCTCCAGTTTATCTAAATGCTGCAAATCTGCTTCAGTCAAGGGCTGCTGATTAGGACGACTAATTTCCATTGGACTATCTCCTATGTAATTTATGTGGAAAGTGCGATTTGTGTAGCAAATGTAGGGTGACTAGCGACGAGGAACTGCACTCAACCAGCGGGCCGAAATCCAAGCACCGCTCCCCATCCCCTCATCCCCTCATCCCCTCATCCCCTCATCTCCTCATCCCCTCATCCCCTCATCCCCTCATCCCCTCATCCCCTCATCTCCTCATCATCCTGTCTCTGCTTCAACTGCCGAATCGCCTCCTGGCTCAAACCGACGAGCAGGCCACCTGCGGCTCCTATAGCGATATAGCCTGGTCTTTGCTCTCGATACAGGCCGCTTCTGTAGGGACTGGGCAGGAGGGCAGACAGCACCATCCCCAGACCCATGCCAATCAGCATCGTGATGCAACCGGAAAACAGCAGCAGTTTGTAATTCATGGAGCCTCCTGGGAAGGGGTGTTATAGAGACTAACGAGGCGGGCCAGCAAAATCGAAGAATACATCACGCCCGTAATTGCTTCTAGATCGGCGGCAATTCTGGCAACTGGACCCAGAGGGGTGATATTGCCATAGCCAACCGTGGTCAGGGTGACAAAGCTGAAATGCAGCAGATCGGCCTGGTACTCCAGAGAAATTCCGCTAAACCCATCTGGATTCAAACCATAGATCGCATTGTAAAAAATGGCCCAGGCCAACCCTAGCAGCAGGTAGATGGAAATTCCGCCCTTGATGGTATCCGCCGTGACTCTGCGTGTGGAAAACACTTCCTTCTGGATTGGGACAATTGGCAGGGCAATTAGTATGAACAGAAGCGAGTCGATCACCAACTCACTGTAGCGAACAGAACGGATAGGGAACAGTCCTAGAAACCGGAACAGTATCAGGACGAGGCTGACAATGATTAATAGACTATAGAGTCGCGCCAACCATTTGTTCTGTTTGGTCAGGTGTACCACCGAAAGCAGCACGATCAGGCAAAAGCTACAGCCAATTGCTTTGAGGAGGCTTTGGCTATTGGGTAAAGCCAGGGAAACCAGCAGCATAAACAGAACGCTGAGCAGGCGGTTGTATTTGTTGTCTGCGAGATGTATGAGGTCATCAGAAGCCATAGTGCTCTCTCTAGGGGATTTACCCCGGTTTACCTCTATCAAGTCACCAGTTCTGCACCTGCCCGCTCAGCAGCCTGCTCACTGGAAATGTGTTTCTGGAGCGGGTCGAGCAATCCGGGAAGCTCGTAGTTTAACCGGCCCGAACGGACGAATTCGGTGTAGGTGGCCGCCTCGATCGCAAACAGGTCGCGCTGGAGCTGTTCGGCTCCAATTTTCAGCAGCTCCGGGTCTTGCTGGCAGAGCTTGCTGCTTTCGGCCTGGAGTTGGGCCAGCTGTTGCCGCACTTCTGCCTCCTGGGCCTGGTGGGTCACGGGTTCAATCCCAGCTTTGGAGGCGGGCTGTTGCAGGTAGTCCAGCACCCGGTTCAGGGCAGCCTGACGAGAAATTATCTCCAGGTAGCGGTCGCGCAGGGGGCTGATCTCAATCAGGTTGAGCGACTCCAGGATCGGTTTGGCGGTTGAGCCCTGGAGCAATGTGGTCAGGAAAACAACGCCAAACACGGCCACTAGCACGGCCCGCCGCTCGGGCAGATCTTCCGGGACGCTCAGGGCCAGAGCCAGGGAAACGCCACCCCGCAGGCCGCTCCACCAGAGCATAGTCTGGGTGGGCAGATCGATATCGGACTGGATCAGCCGGTTGTTGATCCAGGTGAGGCCAAAGATCACCAGCGCCCGACTCAGCAGCACTGCTAAAAACGCCAGACCAACCAGGGTTAAATCGGCTGCATCTGTACCGATGCGGAACTGGGCTCCGATCAGCAGAAACAGAATCGAGTTGGCAAAGAAGGCAACAAACTCCCAGAATTCTGTTACAGCGATGCGGGTGCGCGGGTTCATGCCGATGCGGGAGCCAAAGTTGCCCAAAATCAGGCCAGTTGTGACGGTAGCAATCACCCCGGAACCGCCCAGCTTCTCGGCGATTAGGTAAGCCGAATAGGCCGTCACCAGGGTGAGGGACTGCTCCACTAGGGGCAGGTCAAACCGCTGGGTCAGGTAGGAGATGCCAAACCCCTGGATCAGGCCAACCAGCAGACCGACGCTGACAAAGGTCAGGAAGCTGACGATCAGCTGCTGCGGGTCAAAGCTGCTCGTGCCCAGGGCGATGCCAAGCAGCAAACTGAAGACCACGACTGCCGTACCGTCGTTAAACATACTCTCCCCTTCCACCAGTGCCTTCAGCCGGGGCGGCGCGCCCAACTCCTTCAGCAGGGCGCTGACTGAAACGGGATCGGTGGCGGCCAAACAGGCTCCAATCAACAGCGCTACGGATAGACTGATGCCGCCCCACTGGGCCAGGGGCAAGGCGATCCCTACCACCGTGAGCGCTACGCCAACCGTGACGTAGAGGGCAACCGGCCCCAGATCGCGCTTCAAGTCTTGCCAGTTCAAGTTCCAGGCAGCTTCAAACAGCAGCGGCGGCAGGAAGATCCAGAGAATCAACGCTGGCGAAGGCGTGAAAAAGCGAATGTCCAACAGAGCCAGTCCCATGCCCGTGATCACCAGCATCAGCGTATAGGGTACCTGCCGCAGCCAGGGCACGATCTGGGACAGGGTGGCAACCACGAGGGCGGCGGAGATAATCAGCAGGAATTGCTGGAGGTTTTCTTCGATTACGGCCAGTTCTGCGGTGGCGGTTAGGAGAAGCATGGGGGAGGTGGGGAGATGGGGGAGATAGGGGGGTGAGGAGTGTGGGAGTGGGAGAGGTGGGGAGATAGGGGGGTGGGAGAGGTGAAAGAGGTCACTCCTCATCTCCTTATCGCCTCATCTCCTTATCCCATCACCCTTCCCCCATGGGAGCATCCGGCTCGGTGGCAAAGTTGCTTTTGCTGAGGGCGGGGGTTTCGGAGGTCGAGTCGGAGAGATCGGGCGGTAGCTGGGCGGGCGGTTCGGCGGGGGGCTTGGGGCCGGAGCCTTTGCCCAGGAACTGTTCGGCCAGGCCTTTGATCACGATATAGAGTACCGGGACGACCATCAGGCTGAGAATCGTGGACACCAGCAGGCCGCCAAACAGGGCGGTGCCCAAGGACCAGCGGGAAGCGGCTCCGGCTCCGGTGGCGATCACCAGTGGGAAGAAGCCGACCAAGGAGGAAATCGCGGTCATCATGATCGGACGGAAGCGCTCTTTCGAGGCTTTGAGGGCGGCCTGGGCCAGACTCAAGCCTTCTGCCTCGCGGGCAGCGTTGGCAAACTCCACGATCAGAATCGCGTTTTTGCTGGCCAGCCCGATCAGCATCACCAGGGCGACGTTGCAGTAGACATCGTTGGTCAAGCCGCGCAGGGCAATGCCGCCCAGGGCTCCCAGCAGGGCCAGTGGCACCGTCAGCAGAATGATCACCGGGTCGATGTAGCTTTCGTACTGGGCCGACAGGGTGAGGAAGACCATGATGATGCCGAAGGCGAAGATCAGGGCACCCAGATTTCCGGCAGACAGCTGTTCACGGGCGATGCCGATCCAGTCGCGCCGCACGCCCGAGATCGCACCTTCCTGGAAGGCCGTTTCCATCGCCGCAATCGCCTGACCGCTGCTGTAGCCCGGAGCTTCGCTGCCCTGGAGCTTAATTGCCCGGTAGCCGTTGTAGCGGCCAATCACCTGCGGCCCAGTGGTGCGAGAGATCGTGGCGATCTGGGACAGGGGCACCAGCGCCCCCGAGCGGGAGCGGACATAGAGTTTGCCGATGTCTTCGGGGGAACTGCGGAATGCGCTATCGGCCTGGACAAAGACGCGGTAGTTGCGGCTGCCCAGGGTGAAGTCGTTGACAAACTGGGAACCCAGCGTGGCTCCCACCGTGGCCAATGCCTGTTGAAAGTCGATGTTCATCGCTTCTACTTTGCTGCGGTCGATGTCGAGAACCAGGCGGGGCGTATTGGCCGTGAAGGTGGTAGAGACCGTACCGGCGGTAGCAGGCTGCTGGTTGGCCTTAGCGATGATCTCACGGGCGTTCTGGGCAAAATCGTCGATCGTCAGCTGGCCGCCGCTGCGATCCTGGAGCTGCATCTCTACGCCGCCAGTCGGGCTAAAGCCGGGAATTGGCGAGGGGTTGAGGGCCACCACAATTGCGTCCGTAATCCCCCGAAACTTGCCGTTCAGGGTGCGCAAGATGCCCTCGACTGACTGGCTTGGGGCAGTGCGCTCATCCCAGGGCTTGAGGCGGGCAAAGAACAGGCCCAGGTTGGGGCCGTTGCCGTCAAACCCAGCGCCGCTGACCGTGAAGGTAGACTCAATCTCGGGGATCTCCTCCATCCGCTGCTGGGCCTGCTGAATCACCCGGTCGGTGTAGCCCAGCGAAACCCCGTCTGGCCCCTGAATGATGCCGAGAAACGCCCCCTGGTCTTCGTTGGGCACAAAGGCGGTTGGTACGGTGGCGAACATGTAGGCCGTAGCGGCCAGACCGGCGACAAATAGAGCCAGGATGATGTAGCGAATCCGAATGAACCACTGCACCAGCTTGGTAAACTGCTCGCTGATCCAGGCAAACCCCTGGTTGAACTTGTCGAAGAACCAGCCCAACGGGCCGGTAGCGGGCTGGGCTGGCCCCAGCAGAATCGCCGCCATACTGGGGCTAAAGCTGAGGGCGTTGAAGGTAGACACCACAATCGAGAAGGCAATCACCAGGGCGAACTGCTGGTAGAGCTGGCCGGTCGAGCCGGGAAAGAAGGCCACCGGGATAAACACGGCCATCAGCACCAGCGAGGTGGCGATAATCGCGCCGCCCAGTTCTTCCATGGCGGAGAAGGCGGCCTGCTTGGCGGTCATGCCCTGGTTCTGGATTTTCTCGGTGCAGGACTCGACGATCACGATTGCGTCGTCCACCACTAGACCCGTGGCCAGGATCAGGCCAAACAGGGTGAGGTTGTTGATCGAAAAGCCAAACAAAAAGGCAAAGGCCAGCGCCCCAATCAGAGCTACCGGAATCGCCGCCAGCGGAATCACCGTCGTCCGCCAGTCTTGCAGAAACACAAAAATCACCAGCACCACCAGCACAAAGGCTTGCAGCAGGGTGATTACGGCTTCCCGAATCGAAACCCTGACGAAATCGGTGGTGTCATAGACGATCTTGGCCTTCAGACCGGGCGGAAAGCTGGCGATGATCTCCTTCATTTCCGTATCGATACTGCTGGCAATGTCCAGGGCGTTGCTGTCGGGAGCCTGGTAAATCGCCACCCCGACGCCGACCTTGCCGTCTACCCGGGCGTTACTGACGTAGCGTTCCGCCCCCAATTCGGCCCGGCCCACATCGCTCAGCCGAATCAGGCCGCCATCCGAAGCGCGCTGCACCACCAGGTTGTTGAACTCTCGGGCATCGCGGAATCGGCCCTGCACCTGAATCGGCAGCTCAAAGTTTTGCTGCTCAGAGGTGGGCTGCTGCCCCACGCCCCCGACCCCCACCACGACGTTTTGTGACCGCAGGGCATTTACCACATCCAGGGCCGTCAGGTTGCGGCTGGCTAGGGCGTTCGGGTCGAGCCAGAGCCGCATGGCGTTCGGTTTGTCGCCAAAGGTGGTTACGTCCCCGACCCCCCGGACCCGGCGCAGCACCTCCACAATGTTTTGATCGACGTAGTTAGTGATAAAAACGTCGTCGTAGTCGTCGGTTTCGCTGTAGACACCGTAGATCAGCAGGATGCTGCTAGAGGAGGCGCGGGTCGTGACGCCCAACTGCTGCACGGGTGTGGGCAACTGGGCCACCGCCTGGGCCACCCGGTTCTGGACGTTGACCTGGTTGATATTTTTGTCGGTATCGGAGCCGAAGAACACCGAGATCTGGCTGTTGCCCGAAAAGGTGCGGGAGGTCATGTACTCCATGTTTTCCACACCGTTGATCTGGCGCTCCAGCACGCTGGTAACGGTGTCTTCCACGGTGTTGACATCGGCTCCGCTGTATTGGGCAGCTACCTGGATTTGGACGGGGGCAATGTCGGGCAGGTAGTTGATCGGCAGCAGCGGAATGCAGACAGCACCCAGCAGCAGAATAATCAGGGTGCAAACCGTGGTCAGCACCGGACGCTTAATAAAAGGAGCGGCGAGCGAAAAAATCATCGGGTAGCCCTCCTAGGATTCGGGTTGGATTGGAACACCGTCGCGCAGCCGCAGAATGCCGGAAACGACAATGTTATCTCCGGGCTTCAAGCCTTCCAGCACCTGGTAGCTCTGGTCCTGGATTTCACCCAGCTGCACCGGGCGCATCCGGGC
>JBJTUI010000512.1:0-13004 GCA_046080625.1 Elainella sp.
CCTTGCCTGCTCAGGTTATTTTTACAAGACTCCTTAGGATTCCCCAGCTGTTCGTAAACCCGGCGTCTGAAAGCCCGAAAAGGCTGCTTTAAAGTTTCCATGACAGATTTCCATGACAGAATCAATAGGTCAGAAAGCGGAAAATTCGCAGCGTAATGCGACATCCAGACTCTAGGGGGTTTCATCGCTTCCACCCGTGAGAAAGATCACGCCCACGCTCTAGACTCGGTCACAGGCCTGTAAAGCACCGCTTCACGAATTGTAAAAAAATATACGCCGTTTAAGAAATCCAGATTTATCCTGATCCGCCCTGGTCAAGTTTGTATTGGGAAGGTATTCAGCTGACAAAATCAAATTTAAAGCAGGGTGTATTGCAGTAGAGACGGCACCAAGATCTATAAAGTCATCAAATTCTACAGGAAATCAATTCTACAGGAAATGTCAGAAGGGTAAGAGAGGCAGGGTGCTGGTTCGATCTGGCCGCTCTTATAGCTATAGTCTTTTGGGTTGGGACGGAGTGCAGGGGTGAAATTCCTAGGAGCACAGCTCCACGCTCGTTCTAAGCTAGCTGCGTAGCGCCATAGCTAAAACTGATCTGCTGTGCAAAGCCTTCTATAGGCCGCTGAAATTCTCATTCCATTCTTTAACCATTAGGTGTCATCGCACTGTGGCATCTATCGTATCCACATGCTCAGTTGCAGTTGATTGTCAATCAAATCCGACTGCATCGATTGACATAGACTTTCAGAACCATCCATTCATTTGAATTGAGTCTTCTAACCCTTCAGAATCGAGTTCCCAGTAGCCCTGTTTTGCAGTTTCAATTCGGTTCCCAGAACTGATGTTCTTGGCGGCAAGGCCTAAGTGATTTTGAGCTGCTGATTGAAAGAGACTGTGCCTATCCAAACCTGGATCGGCAATTTACCATCCCACAAAGTTTCAGGAGTTTGTTATGAATTGGCATCGCTTTCTGGTCGCCAGTGTTTTACTGACGAGCTCGGTTTTACCCATGACCGCAGGAGCGGCGAGCGCAAACCGGGCGCGGGTGACAGCAGCACCGCTCTATAATCGGGTAACGGTTACGCCAACTTTTGTGCCGCTTGTCCCACAGGAACATTCGTTTGAATTGTTTAACAACACCCAGCAAGACGTTTTATATCTGCATTTGGCTTCGCTAAATGACCCAGATGAGGTAACGGTATATGGCGGTACGCGCAGCCTGTCGCCCGGTCGGGCTTGGCGTGTCGACCTCAACGACGGCTGCGACTACAGTATATTTGTAGAATACGAAGATGGTTCCCAAACCTTTTACGATCAGGTTAATACCTGCGACTACCGTGGTATTCAGCTACAGTAGTCATCTGTCTATTCTGAGGCAGTAACACTCGGTTTCCAGATCTGATTGCTGCTTTAGAACTGTTTGTTAAGGGTGGAATTTGCTAAGGGTGGAATTTGCTAAGGGTAACTCTCTGGCTCCACCCTTACAGCCGTTAGCCCAGATCAACCCCGAGCCAAGCGACTCGCCGTACAGCCGCTGCCAACTACCAGCGCCAGAAGCGCCAGCCCGATGCCGCTCACGGGCGTGAGAAACGTGGCTAGCCAACCGCTGTAGAGGCTGCTGGCGGTGGCCGCCCCTGCATAAAACATGCCCATTCCCAAACCCGCCTGGGGCACAGAGGTCAGGTTGAGCACAAACGGCAGCGTCCCGTTAAACACCAGACCCAAACTCAGACCCAGACCAATCGCGACCCCAAAAGCCAAAAGCGGCTGTCGCCCCAGCAGGAGCAGCGGCAGGCCAACGGCAGAGAGCCCGAACCCGACCCGCATCACCGTCAGGTAGGACCAGCGTTTGGCCAATTGGCCTGCTGCCAGAGCTCCTAGCGCCAGACTGAGCAGCAGCGCCGCAATAATGGGCGGAGGCGTCAGACCGGCTGGTTTAAGAATTTTGGGAAATAGCTCCACCGCCAGCCGCAGCGTCAGTGTGACGGCAAACCCCAGCCCAAAGATTTTCAGCGAAGCCAATGCATTCAGGCCCAGCCCCATCCGAGGCCGCAGGCCAAACCGACCCGTTCCCGGCGGCAGCAAACCCGTAGCTCTGGTGTTGCTGATTTGCAGCCAGGCCACCGTGACCAGCAGCAGCACTGCCGCCGCCCCAAATGTCGTCATCAGCCCCAGTTCTAACAGCCAGGGGCTAGCCAACGGTGTAGCTAAACTGGCCAATCCACCCAGCAGCACGATCAGACTGGCCGCCTGCGGCAGCTGTTTGGGTGAGGCATATTGGCTCAGGAGCGCCAGCGCCGG
The DNA here is from genome assembly GCA_046080625.1 of Elainella sp. Lineage (GTDB taxonomy): Bacteria > Cyanobacteriota > Cyanobacteriia > Elainellales > Elainellaceae > Elainella. The sequence goes on from JBJTUI010000512.1 coordinate 2,302, forward strand.
ACTGCGAAACAGACTGATCGCAATCGCCCAGAGGATCAGCAGGGCTGGCAGCCACCAGTTGAGGGCCGGATCGGGCTGCAACCGCGAGACAATTCCGGGCAGTAGCGCAAACAGCAGCGCCGTCAGTCCTGCCCCCAGCAGAATAATCGGAAAGCGCCCGCCGGTTTGCCGCAGCGTCCGGTCAGAGGTAAAACCGGCCCAGGGCTCAATGCCAATTGCCAAAATCGAGTCGATCAGCAGCAGCAGTGGCGCAAACGTGGCTGGAAAACCAGCCTGGGTTACAAGGCTCGGTAGATGAATCCGATAGATGATCCAACTTAGGGTAATGGCCGCATTGACGCTGGCCAGAGCAGAAGTTGGCTGCCATCGGGCGGAGCGCTCAGGGGAAAGGGGCATCCGTTAGGCAGCTTGTACGAATAAGTTGATCACCTGGATCGGTCTACTGGCTTGAACAAGGGGCTTAAGCCCCTTGCCTGCTCAGGTTATTTTTACAAGACTCCTTAGTTAGGGGGCTGCGGGTTAGAAGGCGTAGGATGGAGCAGCGCTGCCGGACGGGTGTTGGAAATCGGCTGGGAGCGAGTCCGCCAGGCTGACTGCTGCCAAACTGCCCAGGCAAGGCTACCGCCTAATGTAAACGTTACACCAATTAGCAAAATCGTCAGCGTTCGGACACGCAAATTTAGCTGATGAACCTGTCTGCGGTAGTTCTCAACTTCTGGAATGGCCGCGCCCTGAGCCGCCTGGGGACTGGGTGGATTGATTGAGTCCACCTGAGCGGCTGCTTGCACGAGCTGCTTCGGTTCAAATTTGACCTGGCTATAGAGCCAGTTGCTGATCAATCTGGGACAGTTGCGCTTGAACCAACGCATGATCAACAGTCTAGCCACAGGTCGGGAACAGCGAGCGACCCAGCGAGCAATCTGATTCAGCCATTGGTTTGACACCCGCTGATTGACCAAATTAACTGAACCAATATCATAGAGCCGATCCAGAATCAGCCTCACGGTTGAGTCTTCTCGGGTAAACATTGCCTCCAGCAGCAGCACATCCTGCATGGTTCGTTGTTCAAGCTGGCGGTGGGCAATCTGCTGGGGCGAAGGCGGCTGGGAGACTGAAGCGGGCAGCGCCACAGGTTCCGCAACAGGTCCATGCTTTGCAACGATGGTGCTCTGGTCAGGCCGGTGGATGATTGGGGCAGCAGGCGACCTAGTTATGGGTTCTGTCACGCTGGACCCCACCCCTCTAGCATCTGTCACCGTAGGCCGCGTCATCAGGAACTCTGGCGTCACCGGTTGAGGCGTTTCGGTGCTCAACGGCAGTTTAGGAGGCAAAGGCTGGGCCGGAAGCGGCTGGGCGGGCAGTGACTCAAGTGGGTGAGGTGACTGGGATGACATCGCTGGCTTCGCCATCGGTTGAACGCAGGATCACGTGGTTACAGTATTTTAGATGAGAACTCTATTGAGATGGAGCAGCTAAATACATCTGATTGTTTGGTTATATCGCTGAACTTAGGGTTTGCCGTCTCTCCCAGGAGGGGCAGTTGGCCTGCAATGCCTCACCCAGCAGGGTCTCGACCAGGATTTGTAGGCTGCCGCAATTGTATGCGATTCTAAGATACAAATCAGGAAATCCTGGACCTGTTCGCGATTTGGCACTCGATTTGCTACATGTTGAAACCCAGTCGGGCAGAGATCCAGGCGGCTTATAACCAGACCGTGCCGGATATTATCGCCCCCGATCTAAAAGTCTTATTTTGTGGCATCAACCCCAGCCTCTACAGCGCTGCCGTAGGGCATCACTTTGCTCGTCCCGGAAACCGTTTCTGGAAAACGCTATATGCGGCCCAGTTGACCGATCGGCTGTTTCACCCTGCTGAAGACCAGCAGCTGCTCGATCTGGGCTACGGCATCACCAACCTGGTGGACCGGGCCACGGCCCGCGCCGACGAACTTGCCCCAGTTGAGCTAGTCGCCGGACGACAGGCGCTGTTGGCTAAAGTCGAGCAATACCGACCCAAAATCCTAGCCGTGCTGGGAATCTCAGCCTACCGCACCGGGTTTAGCCAGCCCAAAGCCCAGATGGGTCGTCAGCCCACCCGGCTAGCTCCTAACACGCTGGTCTGGGTCCTGCCTAATCCCAGCGGTCTTAATGCCCATTATCAGATTGCTGATTTACAGCAGGTTTATGGGGAAGTGGGGAAGTGGGGAGGTGGGGAGGTGGGGGAGATAGGGGAGATGGGGAGGTAGGGAGGTGATGCTCGGAGCTGAGATCTATTGGGTTGCTTCGTCGTTCTCGCTGGTCGCTACTCCGCCTAGGCAACCTTATATTTCTATATCCCGAATATTCTAAGGCAGCTTGTACGAATAAGTTGATCACCTGGATCGGTCTACTGGCTTGAACAAGGGGCTTAAGCCCCTTGCCTGCTCAGGTTATTTTTACAAGACTCCTAAGTAGGTCGGTGCAATTGTTTTTAGGAGAGTGGGGATCAGGGGGCTTGCCCTCTACACTCCCTAACCCCATCTTTGGTTTGATCAAACCCTGCCAATCCACCAGGCTACTCAACCTGTCTTCACTCCCCACCCCCTCATCTCCCCACCTCCCCCATCCCCCCATCTCCCCACCTCTCCACCTCCTCACCTCCCCCGCCCCAACAGCCGCCTAATCTCCGCTGCAATCAAAAAACTCTGGATTGTCAGGCCAATCAGCAGGCGGTCGCCAAACTGCTTAAAATTCACCCGGCCCCAGCCCACCAGCAGACCCAGCAGAATTCCCAGCAGGCCAAATAGAGCGGTTGTCCATTCCAGCAAGCGCTGCCCAGCCTGGTTCATCTGCCAGCCTAGATGTAGATCCAGCGTCAGCAGAGGCGCAGCCAGCAACAACAGCAGGCCAACCAGCGCTCCTAGGGATGATCCGGTAATACCGCCGACGCAGCCACCTATTGTCCCGCTGATTAGCCGCCAGCTTTGGGGCCGCTGGAGTTGGGGAGTAGCCCGGTAGGGAGATCGCAGGCTGCGGCTGACCTCAAAACTGACATAGATCAAGCTATAGAGGGCCGGAATCCAGATTCGGCTGATCAGACCCATCGGGGTATTGGCCGCTAGTCCCTGAACTGCGCCAGCGGTTAGAATCGACAGCCCGGACAGGCCCAGATAGATCGCGACAACCTGATAGCCTCTGGCCTGTAGCCAATGACGGAAGCTGATCAAAAAGCAGCCAACAATCAGCAGCGGACAGAAGCGCAGCAAAATTGGAGGGATGGAAAACAGCATGGCAAGGCCGGGAGGAGGAGGGCCGCAATCGGACGGATACTTCAGGTGGAGTCAGCCAAAAACTGCCAGACTCGGGTCCAGACTACATCTGAAAGTTTGGGGTTATCTGCATCAAACCACTCAATTGTAGGATCAGCTCGAAACCAGGTGCGCTGCTGTTTGGCAAATTGGCGCGTGTGCAGCACGATCTCGGCTTCAGCCGCCGCCAGGGTTAGTTCACCAGCCAGATAGCGCTTGATCTCCTGGTAGCCCAGGGTCTCCAACAGCGGCAGGTCAGGGTCGTATTTCTGACAGAGCTGGCTGACTTCGGCCACAAATCCAGCCTCTAGCATCTGACCCGTGCGCTGGGCAATCCGTTCTGCCAGCCGGTCGGGATCGGTGCAGTCCAGGCCAATTTGCAGAATCGGCTGGGCGGGCGGCGCTTCGCCCTGCTGCTGGGAGATCGGCTGACCGCTGACATAAAACACTTCGAGAGCCCGCAGGGTGCGGACCTGATCGTTGGGGTGAATTTTAGCTGCGGCGACGGGATCAACCTGCTCCAACAGGCTCCGACAAAACTGCTGTCCCAAATCGCTCAGCTGGGTCCGCAGTTCGGGCTGGGGCGCGACTCGGGGAATCTTGAGCCCGCGCACAATCGCTTTAATATAGAGGCCGGTTCCTCCTACCAGAAAGGGCTGATTTAGGTGAGTGGACGCGGGCCAAAGCTGCTGGACCTGCCGCTGATAGGCCGCCAGGGTCAGGGTTTCGGTCGGTTCACAGCAGTCGATCAGGGCGTGGGGCACCCGCTGGCGTTCGGCCCGCGAGGGCTTGGCGGTACCGATGTCAAACTCGCGATAGACCTGCCGTGAGTCGGCGCTGATAATTAGCGGCGGGGGCGTTTGCGCCTGATCCTGCCAGCGTTGGGCGAGGTCCAGAGCCAGTCCCGATTTACCAGTTGCCGTAGCGCCACAGATCACGACCAGGCGGCGGGGCAGATGGAAGGGGGGATGGGTAATTGAGCAATTTGGAGCGGCCATCTTGATTTGTCTGAAGTAAAATGGAGAAGTTAAAATTTGGTACAAATGTATTAAATTGACAGCGGTGGCACTGGAGATCTTGGCAGCTGGCTAAACGGCAAAATTCGGGCATGGGTAATTGTGACAGATAATTAAGACGTTACGGAATGCTGATAATTATTTTTGCTCCACCTCACAAGAGAAACTCACTTCAGACCTGCTTAAAATCGTCACTAAGGCTTTTGTGCTAGAATTTTGATATATTTTGGTGTTTCGAGGTGCGAGAGGGCTTCAAACCAGTTAATCACCCATATCATTTTTGATTCGATTCTCCAGGCAAACGGTTTATTCAGAATCTGTGCAAGATCCAGGCAAACGGATTGTCCTGAATAGATTGTTTGAGCAGATTATCCCGAGCAGATTGTTCTAGTTAAACTGTTCCGGTCAACAGTTTTAATAGGTCCGGCTGACCTGGTTGCTTTGTTGGCTGCTTTGGATGAATCCCTCGCCCTTCCCTCAAACTCGCCTTGAACCAACCTCAACAGACGCAAGCGGAGCGCTTCATCCATGACAACAAATTACGGTGCTGAACAGATCCAAGTTCTGGAGGGCCTTGAGCATGTCCGCAAGCGACCGGGCATGTACATCGGCAGCACCGGTGCACGCGGGCTACACCACCTGGTTTACGAAGTCGTAGACAACTCGGTAGACGAGGCGCTGGCTGGCTATTGTAACGAGATTCGCATCACCTTGAATCCCGACAACTCAGTCACCGTGGTCGATAACGGGCGGGGGATTCCCACTGATATCCATGCCAAGACCGGTAAGTCTGCCCTGGAAACCGTCATGACCGTGTTGGGGGCAGGCGGCAAATTCGGCGGCGGTGGCTACAAGGTGTCGGGCGGGCTGCATGGCGTCGGTGTCTCGGTGGTCAACGCCCTCTCAGAGTTTGTAGAGGTGACGGTCTGGCGCGATAAAAAAATCCACACCCAGCGCTATAAACGCGGCGTTCCCCAGGGCGACCTCAAAATCGAGTCGGGTGGCGGCAATCGTACCGGTACAGCCGTGACGTTTTTGCCTGATACGACGATTTTCACAACCGGCATTGTGTTTGACTACACGACGCTGGCGGGCCGACTGCGCGAATTGGCCTACCTGAACGGCGGCGTCAAGATCATCTTCACCGACGACCGGGTTGAGTCCCTGCCCGATCACCAGCCCCACGTCGAAACCTATTACTACGAAGGCGGGATTCGGGAATATGTGGAATACATGAACCGGGAGAAGCAGGCAATCCACGAAGAGATCATCTATATCAAAGGCGAACGCAACAACGTTCAGATAGAGGTGGCGCTCCAGTGGTGCTCCGACGCCTACACCGATAACCTGCTGGGCTTTGCCAACAACATCCGCACGATCGACGGCGGTACCCACCTGGAAGGGCTGAAGACGGTGCTGACTCGGACGATGAACAGCTTCGCCCGCAAGCGCAACAAGCTAAAAGAAAACGACTCCAATCTGGCCGGGGAGAACATCCGCGAAGGGCTAACCGCCGTGATTTCGGTGAAGGTGCCCGACCCGGAATTCGAAGGCCAGACCAAGACCAAGCTGGGCAACACGGAGGTGCGCGGCATTGTCGATTCGCTGGTGGGCGAGGTGCTGACCGAATACCTCGATTTCCGGCCCGGCGTGGCTGACGCGATTCTAGAGAAAGCGATCCAGGCATTTAACGCAGCTGAGGCGGCCCGGCGAGCTCGCGATTTGGTGCGGCGCAAGTCGGTGCTGGAATCCTCCACCCTGCCCGGCAAGCTGGCGGACTGTAGCTCCCGCGATCCGGCAGAATCCGAAATCTTCATCGTAGAAGGCGACTCGGCAGGCGGTTCGGCCAAGCAGGGGCGTGACCGGCGCTTCCAGGCGATCCTGCCGCTCCGGGGCAAGATCCTCAACATCGAAAAGACCGATGACGCCAAAATCTACAAGAACACGGAGATCCAGTCGCTGATTACGGCCCTGGGCCTGGGGATCAAGGGCGAGGAGTTTAACGAATCCCAGTTGCGCTACCACCGGATCATCATCATGACCGACGCTGACGTGGATGGTGCCCATATCCGGACGCTGCTGCTTACCTTCTTCTACCGCTACCAGCGCCAGATCGTCGATCAGGGCTACGTCTACATTGCCTGCTCCCCCCTCTACAAAATCGAGCGGGGCCGCAACGCCCACTACTGCTACAGCGACCGCGAGCGCGATCAGATCATCGCCGGATTCCCCGACAACGCCAAGTACGACATTCAGCGATTTAAGGGTTTGGGTGAAATGATGCCACAGCAGCTCTGGGATACGACCATGAACCCGGAAACCCGTACCCTGAAGCGAGTCGAAATCGAAGACGCTGCCGAGGCCGACCGGATCTTCACTGTGCTGATGGGCGATCGGGTGGCACCGCGCCGCGAATTCATTGAAACCCATGGCCCCCGGCTCAACCTCACCGACCTGGATATCTAGGATGCGCAACTGAGCCTCGCGGTCTGGATATCTGGAAACACGAATCTGGGCTTCGCGACCAACCAGTCGCTTTGGGCATGGAAAATATTTGGGCATGGGGAACAGCCTCATGCCCCTTTTTGCAGCAGCTTGGGGGCAGAGCTGACCCGTCTGGTTAGGAAAAACTGATCGGGGAAAACGGGTTAGGGGAAATAGGTGGCTTTCGAGCGATAGCTGACCGGAGCGCGGTCCAAACTGCGAATCTCGACATATAGCCGAATGGTGAAGCCGAAGGTGTTGGCAAACAGTGCATTTGACCGCTCGCGAAAGGGACCGGGCCTGTAGTTCACGGTCAACACTTTCTGGCGGGGCTGTCCTGGAATTTGCACATAGTTTGTAGTCCTGACTCGTCCGCCCTGGATGCGGCCCGTTTCAGCAGAGCCAGAAAAGCTCGCGCCCGGCGCAATGTCTAAGCGAATAAAATCAACGCGGTCTTGGCTGTTCAGTTGGCCCCTGTAGCTGAGGATCACGGGCGTTCTGCTCGACCGCAAGATCCCGATTCGCCTCGCTGTCGCAAAGGAATTGTCTAAGGAATTGGCTGATGTCTGCCTGAATGCAAGCCTTGCTGACCCCATTCCGGGTACTAGAGCTCTGCGCTGATCTAGCCCAGCAGGACCGGAATAGGAAGTAGGAGGGAATTGCATGGCTTGCCTCAGTCAAATACGATCACAGCTTACCGGGATTTGCTGCTGCTGTCTTGAGTTCTGGTGTTCCCGTCTGATGGTGTTGAGCTATACCATCTGGACGATTGGAGGCACTTTACTTCGACGACAGGGCCAACTATCACCCCCCCCAGACCCTTGCCTATTCTAAAATCGCCCGGTAGCGGAGCCTCCCGTTCCTGATTCGGGCGAAAATCGCCGTTTCAAGAGCCTTAAGCTTAATTAAAGAATCTCTATGAAATGCATGTGAATTTATAGAGGAACTTTATTCAAAGCTCATATATCAGTTGAGTTTCGGCAAAGGCCGGGGGAAGGGCGTGTAATCTCTGGGCCTCCAACTGTAAATTATCGTTAGGTTGAATTCGCTGAAAGTATTGACCAAGCAGGGATAGATGCATCAGGCGTCTGTAGATCGATAGGCGGTCCCATTGATCAATTATGTACTATTAGATACAGACAGATTAGTAGATCCTGTTATCGGTTTGGGGGATGGAATTAAATCTAGAAATAGCGACATGATTGGGGCATACCTGCCGGAAAATTCTTGAAGTCTCAGCGATTTCGCTGATTTAATCTAATTAGATGTGTTCTCCTATACTCTGATCTCGGCTGCATATCGCGTTAGATAGGGTTTAGGTACTTTGTAAAAGCTCAGATGAGCAGATTGGGGTGATCCGTTTCCTCAGTCGAAGCTGAGACCCCATTTTGCGTATGCGAGCTCTGCAAGGTGCTTGAGGACAACTGAGAACAACTGAAACTGCTACTCCTATCCCACTCTGGCCTAATCGCATGGTTTATATTCATTCCTCCAATCTTTCCGCTGATAGTCCTCAGGCAGTTGTATTTATTGCGCCTACCCGTCTTCCCTCAGATGTGCTCACTCCAGATATTCCCTTTAACCAGCCCTTAATGACAGGGCGCGAGTTGGAGTATGTACGGCAAGCCTTAAGCAGTGGCCATACCGCTGGCGATGGCCCGTTTACAAAGCAGTGTCAGTCCTGGCTGATGCAGCAAACCGGCGCTAAGGCGGCCCTGATGACCCATTCCTGTACCGCTGCTCTGGAGATGGCAGCCCTGTTAGCCGACATTCAGCCAGGAGATGAGGTGATCCTGCCGTCTTACACCTTTGTCTCGACGGCCAATGCATTTGTGCTGCGGGGAGCAGTTCCCGTGTTTGTCGATATTCGTCCCGATACGTTCAATCTGGATGAAGCGCAGGTAGAGGCGGCGATTACTACCAAAACAAAGGTGATTGTCCCGGTCCACTATGCTGGGGTAAGCTGCGAGATGGATCGCCTGATGGCGATTGCCAACCACTATAATCTGCTGGTTGTGGAAGATGCGGCCCAGGGAATTCTCTCCCGCTACAAAGATAGGCCGGTGGGCAGTATCGGCCACATGGCGGCCCTCAGCTTTCATGAAACCAAAAACGTGATTAGCGGTGAAGGGGGAGCCCTGCTGATCAACGATCCTCAGCTGCTGGAGCGGGCCGAAATTATCCGCGAGAAGGGCACCAACCGCAGCAAGTTCTTCCGGGGCGAAGTCGATAAATACACCTGGGTCGATGTCGGATCTTCCTTCCTGCCCAGCGATATTCTCTCTGCCGTGCTGTTGGCCCAGCTAGAGCAAAGCGACTACATCATCCAGCGCCGTATGTATCTCTGGCAGCAATATCATCAGGCTTTTGCGCCCTTAGAACAGCAGGGGCTGGTTCGTCGTCCCCTGATTCCGGCAGACTGTCAGCACAATGCCCATATCTATCACCTGCTCACCGACAGCCTGGAAACTCGCACGGACCTGTTGGCCTACCTGAAGCAGAACGGCGTGCGCTCCACTTTCCACTATGTGCCGCTGCACAGCGCTCCGGCGGGCCAAGCCTATGGCCGCACCTCGGGTGAAATGCTCGTAACCGACGACATCAGCGACCGGTTGATCCGGCTACCGTTGGGTGCAGGCATGTCGATGCTGGAAGGCAAAACCGTGATTGACCAAGTCTACAGCTTCTTTGAACAGCGCTAGCTGTCTGTGGCTTGGGGCAAGGGCCGGGGCTGGTAGGGCATGGGAATATACTGCACGGAAGGCCGTCCTGCCATGGGCTGGGGGTAAAGCTCCATCAGGCTGTAAATCTCTCGCGGTAGACCGGCGGTGATCGGCAGGCCCAGCTCCTTGGCTTCTTCAATCACAATCGGGTAGTCGTGGGTGACTTGCCCGGTGGTCAGGGCTTCGATAATTCGGTCAACGTTTTCGGGGTCGATTTTCTGCTTGGGAACATCGTCTTCTAGCAGGTGGCGCACGAATTTCTGCACCTGCCGGATTGCCTTGCGGGCGATGTCGGCAGTCACCAGCGTCTGGTCGTCAATTTCGCTAATGGGCTTGTCTTCCAGCACCCGCAGTAAGCTAGCGGCGGGCATGTTGCCCAGCTGCGGATCGACGGGGCCAAGCACAGCGTTTTCGTCCATGACAATCTCGTCTGCGGCCATGGCCAGCATGGTGCCGCCGCTCATGGCGTAGTGGGGGATGAATACGGTCACTTTAGCCCGATGCCGCACCAGCGCCCGGGCAATTTGCTCAGTTGCTAGCACCAGCCCGCCGGGGGTGTGCAGAATTAGATCGATCGGCACGTCGGGTGGCGTCAGCCGAATCGCCCGCAGCACCTGCTCTGAGTCTTCGATATTGATGAACCGGGATAGGGGAATCCCCAGCAGGCTAATCGACTCCTGACGGTGAATCAGCAAAATCACCCGACTGTTGCGCTTCTGCTCAAAATCTCGGATGGCATTTAGGCGGCGCGATTCAACGACCCGGCGTTGAATGACCGGCTGCAAAGACGAAATAACCAGAAAAATGCCAAAAATATCGAAGAAACTCATGATGACTCCTCTGCGGGTGATTCGACGATACCACAGCTGCCAGAGGCCGAGAACTGCACCCCGGATGGATTCTACCCAGAACTCAAGGTTTGAAACAGGTGGATGAATCCAAACTTAGCCCAACTTAAATCTGAAGGAGCGTAAGATTTGCCCGACTTCTGCTGGGAAGACTGCCACTAGCCTCAAAATAATTGCACCGGCTCTCTTAGATATTTTTCTATGGTTAGAGTAAATTTGTATGACAAAACTGACAAACCAGCGACCTATGGCTGACATACCTCGATCGTATGTTTATAGACATAGGTTTCTAGCACCATCCTCAGACCAATTCAACCACCCCGGTTTCCGACACCGGGGTTTTTG
>JBJTUI010000513.1:0-8160 GCA_046080625.1 Elainella sp.
CGACCTCGATCGGGATACCACCGACCCGCTGCGCGTCACCCAGCTCGCCCTCTACGACAGCCCCCTAGATCCCGCCTCGGTTGGAGCTGCTCTGGCTGGACAGTATGGCAGCCTGACCCTGAATCAGGACGGCAGCTACAGCTACCAGGTCGATCGGAACAACCCGGCAGTACAAAACCTGCCGCCCGGTCAGCAGCTGATCGAACGCTTCGAATACGAAATGAGCGACGGCACCAGCGTCAGCCGCGCCACCCTGACGATCACGATTGGCGAAAACGACGCGCCCGTCAGCCAGGACCAGACCGTGACGACGCCGGAAGACCAGACCTATGTTTTCCTGACCAGCAATTTTGCCTTCAGCGACCAGGATCAGGGCGACCAGATCTCGCTGGTGCGGATCGACAGTTTGCCTGCCCAAGGCCAGCTGTTTCTGGATGGCGCAGCGGTGACGCCCGGTGCAGAAATTCCAATTGCGGCTATTGCCGACGGCAGGCTCACCTTTGTACCGGTCGAGAACGCCAGCGGGGACAGCTACGCTCAGCTCCAGTTCTCGGTGAAAGACAGCAGCGGTACAGAGAACGCCTTCTCGGCTGATTCCCAAACCCTGACAATCAACGTCACGCCAGTCAATGACCCGCCCCAGCTCGACCTAGACGGCAACGACAGCAGCGCCCCCGGCCAGGACTACCGCACCCGGTTTGTCCCCGGTCAGCCCGTGGCGGTGGCCGATCTCGATACCCAGATCAGCGATCTAGACAACAGCCAGATCCAGTCGGCCCTGATCACCCTGACCAATCGGCCCAACGGCAGCAGCGAATTTCTGGCCCTGTCCGGCAATCTGCCTGGTGGAATCACCGCCTCGGCCTACGACCCGACCACGGGCGAACTGCGGCTGACCGGCAGCGCCCCGCTGGCCGACTACCAAACTGCGATTGCCAGCCTGGTCTACGGCAATCAGGCGGCGGTGCGCAACACCAGCGATCGGCTGGTAACGGTCGTAGTGAATGACGGAGAAGCCGACAGCAATCTGGCCCAGACCGTGATTGCCTACGACACAGACGGCGACGGCGTGATCGACCAGCTCGACCTCGACATGGACAATGATGGCATCCCCAACGCCGTTGAAATGGGCGATAATCCCAACCGCGACACGGACGGTGACGGCATTCTCGACCTGCTCGATCTAGATTCGGATAACGACGGCCTCACCGATCTGCGCGAAACCGGCCTGAGCGATCAGGTCTGGCAAACCCTCGATCGAAACGGGGACGGCGTAATTGATGCCAGCAACGCCTTTGGCCGCAACGGTCTGGCCGACGCCGTAGAAACCAGCAGCGACAGCGGCAACCTCCAGCAGCCCCCTGTAGATACCGACCAGGACGGCGCAGCTGACTTCCAGGACCGGGACAGCGACAACGACGGCTTCAGCGATCTGCTGGAAAGCGGCTTGGGCTTCAGCGATGCAGATGGCGACGGGCAGGTCGATGGCCCTGACCAGGACGGCGACGGGATTCGCGACGGGGCCGACCGCAGACCAGGCTTTGGCGGAGGCTCTAACCAGATCTGGGCCGACCGCAACAGCAGCGGCATCCCCGACCACCGGGAGATCTCGCGGCGACGCAGCGGTTCCACCAGCTCTGACACGATCACGGGCACTGATGGCGACGACATCCTCAGCGGTTTCAGCGACCTGGATGTGATTTTCGGACGTGGCGGCAACGACACAATCGTCGGAGGCAGCGACAAGGATCGGCTGTTTGGCGACCAGGGCAACGACACGGTCAGCGGCGGCAGCAACGACGACTGGATCGAGGGCGGCACAGAAAACGACATCCTCAACGGCGGCACCGGCAATGACCGGATCTTCGGCGGCGACGGCGATGACATCATCAATGCGGGTCAGGGCAACGACTGGGCCAGCGGCGACGCAGGCAACGACCGGATCACCGGCAACGAAGGCAACGACAAACTGCTGGGCGGCGCGGGTAATGATATCCTGCTGGGCGACCGGGGCAACGATCTGCTCCAGGGCGGATTGGGCAAAGACCGGCTGACGGGCGGCCAGGGCAGGGATCGGTTTATCTACAGCTCGGTGCAGGAATTTGGCGATGTGATCGTCGATTTCGACATCGTCAAGGACCAGTTCGACCTGTCGGCCCTGTTCCCTGGCAAGGCGGGCTCCATGCAGAATGTGCGGGTGAAGCAGCAGGGCGAGGATGCGCTGGTGCAGGTGAATGCGGGCCGGGGCTTCCGCAATCTGGCGACGCTGGAAGATGTCCAGGCCGATACGCTCGACCAGCGGCACTTCAAGTTCTAGGGGCGAAGCCAGCTGGGATGCACCGTTCAGGGCTGAAACAGCTACAGTAAGAGATGCGGTCGCGGTTTTGGCTCAATCACCAAGCGATCGGCCCTTCTCTGGGCATCAACCGGCCCTTCACTGATCACTCGCTACTCCACAGCCATGAGCGACGCTACCCTTCGTCCTGCCCTGATCACCCGCGTAATTCCCGATTCGATTGCCGCCGAAGTTGGGTTTGAGCCGGGCGACCGGCTGGTGTCAATCAACGGGCAGCCGCCCCGCGACCTGATCGACTACCAGTTTCTCTGCGCCGACGAAGTGCTGGAACTGGAAGTGCTGGATGCCAAAGGTAAAACCCATCATGTCGAGATCGAGAAAGACTACGACGACGATCTGGGCCTGGAATTTGAAAGCGCCCTGTTCGACGGTCTGATCCAGTGCAACAACCGCTGCCCCTTCTGCTTTATCGACCAGCAGCCCCCCGGCAAGCGCCAGAGCCTCTATCTGAAAGACGACGACTACCGACTCAGCTTCCTCTACGGCAGCTACCTCACCCTGACCAACCTGACCGAACGCGAATGGCAGCGGATCGCCCAGATGCGGCTGTCGCCCCTCTACGTTTCGGTTCATGCTACCGAGCCAGAGGTGAGAACGCGGCTGTTGAAGAACCCCAGAGCCGGACTGATTCTGGATCAGCTGCGCTGGTTCCAGGCCAATCGGCTGCAAATTCACGCCCAGGTCGTGCTCTGTCCCGGCATCAACGACGGCGAACATTTGAAGCGGACCCTGCTCGATCTGGCCCAGTTTGGCCAGACTACCGAAGAAGACCTACCCACCGTGGCCTCGGTGGCGGTGGTGCCCGTCGGCCTGACCCGGTTTCGGCCTGCGGAAGACGAGCTGGTGCCAGTCACCCCCGAGAAGGCGCGAGAAGTGATTGCCCAGGTGCAGGCGCTCCAAGCCCAGTTCCGCCAAACCCTCGGCACCACCTTTGCCTGGCTGGCCGACGAGTGGTTTTTGATTGGTCGAGTCGATCTGCCGCCCGCGTCCCATTACGAAGATTATCCCCAGATCGGCAATGGCGTCGGGTCGATCCACCAGTTTCTGGAGCAGTTCCGCACTGCCGCCAAACGCCTGCCCGCTCGGCTTGACCCGCCGCGTCGCCTCACCTGGGTGGTGGGAAATGCTGTGGAATATGCCTTTCAGCCGATTGTGGCCCGACTCAACCAGGTAGAAGGGCTGACCGTGCAGCTGGCCCCCCTGCGCAGTGAATACTGGGGTCAGCAGATTACAGTGACCGGACTGTTGACCGGTAAAGATTTGTTACAAGGATTGCGAAATCTTAACTTAGGTAATGGCCTGTTACTGCCCAATTTGATGCTAAAGCACGATGAAGCGCGTTTTTTGGACGATATGACCGTTGAAACGGTCCAGAACCAGCTAAAGACCCAAATTTGGCCGGTTGGCAGCGTGGAAGACCTGATCCAGACCTGCCTCCGGCCCGATCTGACCTCCCGGATGGCCCAGCCCGTCTAGGCGCGCGCAGATTGAACATAGATATCCTGGTAGAAATACAGGGATTGAAAATCGCGGGTTTTCTCAAATCCGCGTAATTGCCGCAGATCCGGGTCGAGGTTCAGCGATTGCTAGGAGGTGGATCGGCTCCCAATCGGGTACCATCCATTACGAGATCCCTTTACTCCTGACTGCATGACCCTATTGCGCAATGTTAAGCCTGATGGCAAGCCCGCCAAGCTAAATTCCAGACAAATTCGATTCATCGGGGAACCTACGGAGATCACCGGGCAACTTGGTACCCAACCCACCCTCGCCTACCGATTTAGGCTCAGCCGCAGCAGCGACATCTATCTAAATTTGAGCGACCTGGCTGCAAACGCCAACGCCGATCTGGTGCTGCTGAAAAAGCGGCGGATTCTGGGCCGCTCTGCTAATCCAGGTCAGGCTTCAGAGCTGATTGCCACCAATCTGGCCAAGGGGGAATACCAGATTCGGGTCGTAAACCGCAGCCGCTCCAAAACGCCGTTTCGCCTCACGATTAGCTCCACCGACCCCCTGCCAACTGTCACACTCCGTTCCTTGATGGCCGACCCGGCCCAGCCCACCGCCCTCACCGCCGCCCAGCTCAAGGCCACAGACCGGCTGCAAACGCCAGACAAGCTGCGCTATCTAATTACCGAAACGCCCCGGAATGGCCTACTGTTGCTCAACGGCAACCCGCTGGCCGTGGGGGGCAGCTTCACCCAGGCCGATATCGACCAGGGCCGGGTTGCCTACCGCAGCACCCGAGCTGGCATTCAGGTGTTGGGCAACGGCACGACGCCGATGGTGTCTGGCTTCAACATCGTCTGGGTCGGGCCGGGCGGCAGCGACGGCGGCAGCGACAGCGAAATCTTCTTCTTTGACGGCAGCACAACCCGCCAGCTCACCCAAAACACAGTAGACGACCGGGTAGAAAGCATCGACGGCACCCAGGTGGTTTGGTCGAGTCAGGTGGGCGGCCTCAGCCAGGGGCGCGCGACCTATGAGCTCTATACCTGGGACGGCAACAGCACGACGCGCCTGACAGACAATGCCGTCAACGAGGACTTTGTCGGCGTCCAGCAGGGAAGTTTGTTTTGGACCAGCCCGGTTGGGGCTCCGGATGCCCGAGGGCAGGCGACCTATGAAGTGTTTTACGCCAAGGCGGGCCAAGTGCAGCAGCTGACCCGCAACGCTGTGAACGAAACCCTGGAGGACTTCCAGAGCGCTATGGCCGTCTGGGAGGCCGATGTCGGCCCGCTCGATGCCGCTGCTCAGCCCACCAGCGAGATCTTTTTCTTCAACGGCAGCACGGTCCAGCAGTTGACCAACAATACGGTAGATGACGAATCGCCTCGAATCGACAGCGGTCGGATCATCTGGTCGGCCAAGAGCGGTGCTCCCAGCCTGGGGGCAGCCACCAGTGAGATCATGCTGTTTG
Organism: Elainella sp.; assembly: GCA_046080625.1. GTDB lineage: Bacteria > Cyanobacteriota > Cyanobacteriia > Elainellales > Elainellaceae > Elainella. Next base: position 5,277 of record JBJTUI010000513.1, read on the forward strand.
ACGGCGGCCAGATTCGCCAGCTCACAAACAACAGTACCGACGATTTTGTCGGCGACATCAACGGCAACATGATTACCTGGATGAGCCGCACCGGTCCAGCCAACGGGCTAGGGCTGAAGTCCTACGAAATCTTCCGGTTTGACGGCACCAACACCCAGCGCGTCACCACCAACGCCGCCGATGACTTCGTAATTGAGGCCAGCGGCTCTAATCTGTTCTGGATGGGGCTGACCGGCAAACCCGACGGCTATGGCCAGTCCAGCTATGAGCTGTATGTCTCGGACGGCAGCAAAACTACCCAGCTCACCAACAACCAGGTGAACGATCTGCCGATTGGGCTGATTGGCTCCCAGGCCGTCTGGTATAGCCAAACTGGTCCTAAAGACGCCCAGGGCGCAATTACCCGTGAGCTGTTCTATTACGACGGCAGCCAAATCCGCCAGCTCACCAACGACGCGAAAAATGACGACCTGCCCAGCTTCTCGGCCATGACCCTGGCCTGGCGTTCTACCGAGGGCAGCAATTCCCAGATCCTGCGCTACAGCCTGGGCGACCAGTTCAAATTTAGAGTGACGGATCGGCCCAACCAGACGGGTCCAGAGCAGGTGTTTCAGGTGCAATATGCCTAGCGGCTGGCCGGAACCGGGGTCGAAACAGGCTGGTCGGCAGTAATCGGCGGACGCAGCACCAGGTAGGCGACTGGCCCCAGCAGGGGCACCAGGCTAATTGCCCAGAACAATCTCGAACTATGCAGCCCGTGGCGAGCCATGTCGTCTCCCAGCAGACTGGGGAACAGCAGGCAGAGCAGGCAGAAATCAAGGCTCATGACGTGGATGAATCGATCTGTGCGCCACTGGGCGGCAAAATCGGCCCAGTCGCCCTGGGTGATGCCGTAGCCCAGCAGCAGGACGGCCCCCAATGCCAGCGCCAGACCGGTCCAGCGCGAGTCCCAGAATTTGAGGGCCGCGGTTTTGACGCCCGTGAACTGGGGGTTGGGCTGACGCAGAGCCAGATAGGGCAGCAGGGCAAAGGCCCCGACGCCAAACGACAGAGCGGCAAACGGCCAGGCTCTGAGGCTTTGCCCATGCCCGTCCAGAAACAGCAGGCAGCCGTAGATCATGGGCCAGATCCCCATAATATTAAACAGGGCGATCACCAGCGGATTGATGCCCTGCCACTGGCCAGTGGACAGCCGCAGAATCAAATCAAAGGTGTCAGGCTGGTTGGGCGGTGCCAGAAAAAAGGCGTAGCCAACAAAGGCCAGCCACAGAGCCCCGAACAGAAGTTTTCTCATGGTTGCCATCCTTTTGCCAGTCTCGCTGCTATTTTCACCGCTGCTGATCTGCCCTGTTGCCAGGTTTGGCGGTTGTGCGGGATATGCTGCGCCTTTATTGTAGAGTTTAGGCGGGGGCAGGTCTATCTGGCCTAGAGTAGAATCTGCTTTGGCTCTGAAATCTGGCGTGAAATCTGGTGAAGCCGATGACGTTCTCTGGTTCTGGCAGTTCTAATTCTGGTAGCTCCAATTCTGGTGGTGACTACGGCGTTGTGCTGGTGACGGCAGCCTCTCAAACCGATGCGGAGGCGCTGGCCGAAGCCCTGATTGCCGCCAAGCTGGCTGCCTGCGTCAACCTGTTTCCGGTGCGGTCGGTGTATGTCTGGAAGCAAGAGGTCTGCCGCGATCAAGAATGGCAGCTCTTGATCAAAACCCGCCTGTCGCTGTTTCCCCAACTCGAAGTCAAAATTCGCGAACTGCACAGCTACCAAACACCAGAGATCATCGCCCTGCCGATTGTAGCGGGCTCCCAACCCTACCTCGACTGGCTAGCCGCTCAGGTTTGACCCGACCCGTGACGCCTGCGGTACCGCAGCTAAGCAAACAGCCAGTCTGGATGCTCAACGCCTTACGGCATCAAAGTTGACGGTTCTGGCGCGAAACAGGGCCACGATGAACAGAGCCAGGAAGGTCGGGCGTGCGCCGTGCCAGCCCAACAGAAGCTGCAAAGTTTGGCGGATTAGAGTAACCTGAGGCATGGGGCTTTATCGTTGATGTGGTTATCCTCATAAAACCCCGCCCTGCCTCCTTTTGCAACTTTTGTCCGGCACTGAGATAGAATGGCCACCTGGTTGAGATGCCTGCGCTGAACGAGCTCTGTGTGAAACAGATTGTGAACGACCGGGTGAAGTTCACGCCGATTGTGCCTGCGCCCTTTGCTACGGGTAAATACATGAGTGTGCTGGTGCGCTAGAACAAGGTACGCGAGGTCAACCTGAGGGGAGCCGGATTAGAACCTACACCTCCACCAGCTGGGGATCGCTCTCCTCTGGCTGCCAGCCCTGCTGGGCCAGCAGTTCAATTGCCTGATCGAGCAGAGCCAGCCCCTGCTCCAGGTTTTCGATTACGGCCAGCTTGCCACGCAGGTCGGCGGCGTTGAGGAAGCCCTTGGCATACCAGGTCATGTGCTTGCGGGCTTGGCGGATGCCGCGTTCGCCTTTATAGTCCCAAAGCATGGCCAGGTGGTCGCGGGCGCATTGCAGGCGTTCAACCGGCGTGGGCGCGGGCAGTAGCTCCCCCGTTTTGAGGAAATGATCTACCTCGCCCACCAGGAACGGGTAGCCCAACGTCCCCCGCGAACACATGACGCCATCGGCCCCGGTTTGCTCCAGACAGCGCACGGCGGCCTCCACCGAAAAGATATCGCCGTTGGCAATCACCGGAATCGACAGCACCTGCTTCACCTGGGCAATCCACTCCCAGCGGGCCGGGCCGTTATAGCCCTGGGCGCGGGTGCGGCCATGCAGCGTCAACATCTGGGCTCCAGCGTCCTGCATTCGCTGGGTAAACTCCACGGCGTTGATTTCCTTGTCGCTCCAGCCAATGCGGGTT
>JBJTUI010000514.1:0-7625 GCA_046080625.1 Elainella sp.
CCCGCAAAGGCGATGGTGAACCCGGACTGAAAACGCTTTGGCGGGGGATTGGTGTCCTCCATCATTTACTCGAAGGGGCGCAACTTGCTGCCAAAACCTAAGCCCTGCCACTGTTCCGCCGACTTTTGCGTAATGGATAGGCTTAGGACAGAGGGGGGTATGGGGGCTGCGCCCCCAGCTAGGGGTTCCACTCCTGCACCCCGTTTCATATCACGAGCACCGCCCATAACCGAAGCCAACCAATCCAGCAATCAGTAAGAAAACGCCTCTTCAGCAGGCGGGGTGAGCGAAGGCTCGGAGTCATTCTCGCCCGTTTCGTTGGCAACCTGTACCGGATCGGCGGGCTGGGCCGAGTCAGGCTGCGGAACTGGGCTGGCCGCTTCGGCATTGGCTGCGGGCTCGGAGGCCACAGGCTGAATGGGCGCGCCGGGTTGGGCCGGTTCGCTCAGGCGGGGTTCGTTGTGGTTGATCTGGTTGCGGAAGTCAATCGCCTCGCGCATCGGCGGAACGGCACTCACCTCGTCTCGACCGACTTCGTCAGGCTGGGCGGGCGGAATCCGTTCGCTGGCGATCAGAGCTTCCATCACCTCTTTGACAATGGGAGCAGCCACTGTGGAACCGTAGGCATCGTCGCCCTGGGGTTCATCGACCACGGCCAGCACCGCATAGCGCGGCGCATCCACCGGCAGAATCCCGATAAAGCTGGTAATGCGGGCACGACTGTAGCCGCCGTACTGACTGGCCTTTTGGGCCGTCCCGGTTTTGCCCGCGATCCGGAAGCCAGGAATTTGGGCAGGCTGGCCGGTGCCCTGATCAACCACCTGCTCCATCATTTTCAGGACGGCTTTGGTAGTGGTGTCCGAAAACACCTGCTTGGGCTTGGCATGGTCGGGATGCCACTTCAGCTGACCTTTGCTATCGACCAGGCCCTGAACGACATGAGGGGTGACAAGCTTGCCGCCGTTTGCCAGGGTGGCGTGGAGCTGGATCAGCTTGATCGGGGTGAGCGAAAAGCCCTGCCCAAAAGCAGTGGTAGCTGGCTCAACCCGGACGCTGGTGAACTGGGAATATTTTTTCACCTGGCCTGGCACTTCAAACGGCAGGTCAATGCCCGTCACTTCCCCCAGCTTCAGCTTCTCCAGCCAGCCGAAGAACACCCCCGGATTCAGCCGCTGCATCACATGCACCATGCCAACGTTGCTGGAATATTCCAAAATTTCGCTGAGGCTGATGGTGCCCCGCGCCCCCACCGATTCGTAGTCTGAGTTTTGGATCGGCCATTCGCCAATCTGGATTTTGCCCTCGTCAAAGAAGCTGTCGGTCGGCTTGACTACGCCCGCTTCCAGGGCAATCGCAATGTTGATTGGCTTAAAGGTGGAGCCAGGCTCATACACATCTGTGACGACCCAATCGCGCAGCGTTTCTAGCTCGGCCTTGTAGTATTTGTTAGCGTCAAACGAGGGTTCGGAAGCCATGGCCAGAATCGAGCCATTGTTAACATCCATGACAATCGCAACACCCCGCTTGGCTCCATATTTTTGCGTCTGCTGCTTCAGGGCATAGCGGGCGGCCCGCTGAATCCGGCTATCAACCGTGAGCTTGAGCTGCAAGTCGTCGTTCTGGGCGAGCTGGCTGGCTGGTCCGGTCGGTAGAACTGTCCCATCACCCGCTCGACTGATTTCCAGTTCCGGCAAAGCGCGGGCCAGATGATCCTCCTGGCTATATTCCAGACCGGCTTGGGCCTGCCGATCGACGTTGACATAGCCGACAATGTTGGCAAACAAGTCCTCCTGGGGGTAAAGGCGCTCCTGCTGGGGCAACAGCTCTAGCCCGTCCAGCTCCAGCCGCCGCACCTGATTGGCCTGATCCTCTGACATGCTCTCCATCAAGCGGATGCCTGTTTTGCTCTGATTGAGCAGCTGCAGGGTCTGCTCCAGGGATTTGTTCAGGATGGGGGCCAGCGAAACGGCTACCGTTTCTTTTTGCTGCTGAAACAAAACCGGATGGGCGTAGAGCGTGTAGGTCGGTTTATCGATGGCCAGGAAATTGCCTTCCCGGTCGATGATCGGACGGCGGGGAATTACCGCATTGATAGAAATAGTTTGCTGAGCGCGGGCGCGGGCCTGTAGCAGGTCGCCCTGGAAGATTTGCAGCCGCATCAGGTTGAACACCAAGCCCAGCATGCCCGCCATCAGCACTAGCCAGACGATCAGCAGGCGCGAGCGAGGTACGGCAATTGCGGCACGTGTGCGACGGGGGGAGGGTTCCAGCCCGCCCAGCACAAATTGACTGACCCGATCCGATAGGCCACGCTGACGGGTTGTTCTGGCTCTGCTCGACCCAAACTTGGCGACACTGGGTCGCGAACCTGTCCGCCGCTCAGCAGACTGGCGCGAGGGCGGTCGGGAGGAGCGCTGACGAAATGAACGGAACGAGATGGCCATGGACAACCCTCAAGGTGAGCGAATCGCAAGACAGGTTGCGGGGTGAATCAGCGGTTTACCAGCTGTGGCCGGTTTAACACATCTAACCGGTTGACGAACTAGCCAAACCTCAACCTGCCAGCAGGAGTCAAGCAAGTCCCGCCGCCCTAGTAGCCCAGGACGCGGATCGGGTCAGGTTTAGCCCCTGGAGCCACGGGCCTGGGTTTAACCGCTGGTCGCTGGGGAGCAGGAGCCAAAAAGATAGCATTGCTGGGGTCAGGTAGCAACAGGCCAGCCGTCGGTCGCTCGGCCTGCTCAGCCATCTGGTTTTTCAGCACTTCGTTGGCCGAAACTAACTGCCGCTCCTTTTTCTTCAGAGACTCCAGCTTGTCAAACTGCTTGCCCCACTGCTCCTGGGTATAGACCGTCCAGCCATAGGTGATCAAAGCGCCGACCACCAGCATTAGGGTGACAACGCCTGAGCCCCGCTGTAGCCATACCAGCAGGGTCAACCAGAGGGACTGCTTGGGCCGAAACGGATGCACGGCTGTAGAACTAGGGACCTGTGGATGAGGTTTAGCGGCCAGGGATTTGGGAGATTTGGCAGCTGGGGATTTGAAGGCCAGGGGCCGGGAGGCTCTGGCATCCGGTGGCTTAGCCTTGGCTGTTCGGGGAGCGCCCGGCCCGGTCTGCTGGCCTGCTCGCCGCGCCGCCTGTCGCTGGGCTCGAATTGCTTCCCGTCGCGCCAGCCTAGCCGATTGGCCGGTAGATAACCGATCTGGTTGATGGTTTGTCTGGCGACCTGCCTGGCGATTGGGCTGGCGATTTATCTGGCGATTGGGCTGAATAGGCGGCTGGTCTGGAACCGGACGAGTCGTTTCCTGCCCCGAACGGGGCCATCCTGGACGTTGAGCCATCCCTGTCGCCTCCGGGTCTGGGTTGAAATGAGGATGCCGATCAGCGTCGTTCGGTTGAGCAGTCATAGAATTTCGTCAAATTTCTGGCTGTAGCGGCCCGATTGCTGTTGGCCCATCAGTCTAGCTAATCGAGCTAGAGGGCTGGCACAAACGCGGAGCTTTGAGTAGCAGCACCATCGGCTAACCTGCAACAGTTTAATCGTTTCCCCAGAAGTATAAAAGGGTTCGAGCAAATCGTTACACCCTTTGAAGATTCTTTCAGGGAATTTTTGATTTTCCCCATCTGCTGCCCAGCCCTCCAGCGCGGACACAAGACCTAGACAATCCAACTGCCTCTAAACCACAGCAGCAGTTTTGAGCAAAGGGAAGCCCAACGCCTCGCGCTGTTGGAGATAGAGTTGGGCCACCTGCCGCGCCAACCCGCGAATCCGGCGGATATATTGGGTGCGCTCGGTCACGGAAATCACGCCGCGGGCGTCCAGCAGATTAAAGGTGTGGGAGCACTTCAGTACCTGGTCAAAGGCGGGCAGCACCAGCTTGGCCTCCATCAGGCGGTTGGCTTCGCGCTCGTAGATGCCAAACAGGGTGAACAGGGTTTCCGGGTCAGAAGCTTCAAAGTTATAGGTCGAGTTTTCGATCTCGGCCTGGAGAAACACGTCGCCGTAGGAGTACTGGTCGTTCCAGCGGATCTCAAAAATCGAGTTGACCTCCTGGAGATACATAGTCAGCCGCTCCAGCCCGTAGGTAATCTCAATCGAGACGGGCCGACAGTCGATACCGCCACACTGCTGGAAATAGGTGAACTGGGTGATCTCCATACCGTCCAGCCAGACCTCCCAGCCGACGCCCCAGGCTCCCACGGCTGCGTCTTCCCAGTTGTCTTCCACAAACCGAATATCGTGGTCTTCCGGCTTGATCCCCAGCGCCTTCAGCGAATCCAGATAGATATCCAAAATATTTTCCGGCGAGGGCTTAATCAACACCTGGTACTGGTAATAGTGCTGCACCCGGTTGGGGTTGTCGCCATAGCGGCCATCTGCCGGACGCCGACAGGGCTCGACATAGGCCACCGACCAGGGTTCTGGCCCCAGCGCCCGCAAAAACGTATGGGGACTCTTGGTACCCGCGCCTTTCTCGGTGTCGTAGGGCTGCACGACCAGACAGCCCCGGTTGCTCCAAAACTGATTCAGGGTGGCAATCACAGACTGAAAATTCACGGCGGTTTCCTCCTAGTGCTACTCATTGTCCATTGATAAAGTCGGTCAGGGTGCCAAAGAGGCGATCACAGACAGGCGCTCTACGCCTGACAGTTGAGACGTTCACCAGTCCTAACAGCTTAGGGCCGTGCTGGATCTTTTGATACCTCCCCTTTTGAGTTCTACGTGTTGCTTCAGCCAATGCCGTTTCTACAGCACCTTTTGAAATTTGCTCCACGTTCTGAGTGTTTGGGATCGCCTGACGATTAAAGTTCTGTCCATAAAATTGGGCGAGGGTATCAACGTCTGCCATCAGCCAGTTTTCCATAGCTTCAACCATGAGGTGGCATTGGATTTCATCTATGGTAGTCGTGGGCCATTTATCGCGATTTTGCAGATGCTGACAAATATTGCCAGAGGTAAAGGGAGCTTCAGCATCGACCAGCAACAGGTTGAAGGCATCTGGGTGAGATGTAAGTGCGGTTTGAAAATCTCTGAAGGTTTTATTTCTCGAGCCGCAGGCAATTAGTTTCCATTGCACCCCTTTATGACGCGCAAGATTCTTAAGCTCCTTTAAAAAACCATCCATACCCTGACGTAGAGAAGCTTTCGAGTCTTTTCCATCTCCACCGCCCTCTACATAAATTCGGATCTCAGGCACTATTTCACGCCTCCAATCTCCCCCATCCGCCAAAGCTCGCCCAGTGTGTAATCATCCAGCCACGCTCCTAGAGCTTCCGGCCTCAGCCGACGGAGGTGACTGCCCGTTTCAGTGCGCTCACAGACCATGATTGCTTCTGGAACTTCACTCAGAGCTGAGATCAAAGCATCAGAATGGGTCGTGACAACGAGCTGAGTCCGCTGCGATGCTTCAATCAACAGTTCAGCAATCACAGGGATTACATCGGGATGCAGTCCCAGTTCCGGTTCTTCCAGGCAGACCAAGGGCGGTGGCGCAGGATGACAAAGAATTGTTAGGAGACAAAGATAGCGGAGCGTACCATCTGATAACCGAGTAGCCGGGATCGGTTCTAATAAACCTGCTTCCCGAATGAAAAGCTGCACCGTGCCACCGGAGATGCGAGGGAGAATTTCTTCAATTGGCTCATAAATTTTTTTAAGGTAGGTGACGATCTTTTGAGTTCCAATCCGACTTTGCAAATCAGTCAACACCAGCCCCAAATTACTAGCATCTTCTGAAAGAAAATCTTCGGGCAGATCGGGCTTCTGGGGTAATCGGGGCGGCGTATAGCGGCCCAAATTCCACTCACGAAACAGCCGAATTTCAGCAAATTGGTTACTAAGATAAGTTAGCTCTGGGTATTGGTCGGGATCTTTACGCTGCGACAGCACAGACTGATCGGGTTTGAGGTCTTCACGACGCAGCGATCGGCGGCTTCTATTGTTCGTCTCACCAGCTCTAGTCTCGGGAGTGGTTCGCACATTGAGGACCGGATTGCCAGCTAGGTAGCGGTAGAAGAAGTAGACGTCAGACGCTTGGTTGATTGGATGTTCGTTCTCGATTGCCTCATCAACAATTTCGAGACGCTGAGCTGTAGCAGTGATTTGAATCCGATAGCGTAAGGGCATCACTCCCTCTGGGTAAGTGACTAGCACTTCGAGTTGGGCAATTGGTAAAGGCTGAGACTGATGCCCCTTCCATAACCATTCACGAATCCCGCCCCCTTCGCGAATCGGAATTGAAAGATCTTGGGGCAAGGCGCGTAGCAAACCCAATGTTTCAATCAAATTAGATTTACCAGATGCGTTCGTGCCAATGATCACATTCAGGGGTTCTAAGTCAATCGGCTCGCCTGAACCACCGTAGGACAAAAAGTTAGTGATTTTGAGTTGGCGAATCAGTCTAGCGCCTTGCATACCGATACCTCATGGGTAAGGATTTCATCTAGGTGATCGGGTGGAAGTAGAAGGCGGCACCTAGCACCGCATAGGTTGCCAACAGCAGCGCCCCTTCCAGCCAGTTGGAGCGTCCATCCAGGCTGATCAGGTTGGCCAGCGCCACCGCCGCCACGACGGCCACCACCTCGAATAAATTAAAGTTCAAATCCATCGGTTGACCAATCGCCTGCCCCACCAGCACCAGGATCGGCCCGACCAGCAGGGCCACCAGCAGGCTCGACCCCATCGCCACCGACACCGACAGATCCATATTGTTTTTCAGGGCGACACTCACCGCCGTCACATATTCAGCGGCCCCGCCCACCAGCGGCAGCAAAATCACGCCGGTAAACAGGGGCGACAGGCCCAGTCCCTTGGTGGCTTCCTCCACTGCACCGACAAAAATCTCCGACTCAAAGGCCACGCCAATCGTCGCCACCAGCAGCACGCCCAGCCACAGCCAGAGATTGGGCTTGTGTTCCGCTTCGCCGCTTGCCTCCTCGGCAGCTTCTCCTTCCAGCTCCACGACGCCGACATCATATAGATAGCTGTGGGTTTTGAGCGAGAACACCAGGGTCAGGGCATAGACGGCCATCAAAATAATCGAGGCCGCAACAGACAGCTTGGCGATTTCGGGTTCGTTGACGCCGCCTGACGTAGCCACCACCAGCGCAGGCAGGACAATCGCCGTTACCGCCAGGGTCATGGTCGAGCCGTTCACTCGCGCCACCACGGGCTGAAACTCCTGCTCCTTGTAGCGCAATCCACCCAGCAGCATCGATAGACCCATCACCAACAGCAGGTTGCTGACAATCGTGCCGGTAATGCTGGCTTTAACGATGTCTACTAATCCCGACTTCAGGGCAACCAGGGCGATGATCAGCTCGGTGGCGTTGCCAAACACGGCGTTCAACAGCGCCCCAATTGAAGGACCGGTAGTCACCGCAATTTCCTCGGTGGCCGTGCTCAGCCAGATCGCCACCGGCACAATCGCCAGGGCCGACAGCCCAAACACCGTCAGCGCCCCCCACTCTAGCTTTTCAGCCGCGATGGAAATGGGGATGAAGATCAGCAGGCCAATCGAAAGCAGTTTTTTGATGCCCATAGGAGTTCAGTTTAAAGAGGATGCGGCGGCCAGACCCATTCTATCGACCCGATCCGTGCCCGGCGAGTTAGAGAGCTGAGAATTA
>JBJTUI010000515.1:0-6139 GCA_046080625.1 Elainella sp.
GCCGCTATATTCGTGAGCAAGAAGCATCTGACCAAAGTGGACGGTTTTAATTAACCCACAGATACCTTCAGCGAAAGCCATCCGCCCTTGGGGCGGTCACATTCATCAAGCCACCAGCTTCGCTGGGGGTGTCTGACTTTATGTTAAAAAAACCTGAGCTTTTGCTCAGAGCTCGCTTTCAAGCTGTTTTAGTATTTGAGCTTAAAAGCCTTGCCCGGAAGACATTCAACGACCAATCGAAAAGTAAATTTGTAAATTTTTGTTTATTCATACAAACTAAACTTAACTAACTATTGAATCTAAATCGAATATTCCCTCTAAAAGCAGCTTTTCCAAACTGATTGAGAAGGATTTCTAGTTCAAAGAAATAGAGCCCCTTTAAAGGGGATTGACAATCAAGAAAACTCAAACCTTTGCTAGAAGCGGGGTTGAGCTTGAGTTTCTCATTCCAAAGCTAACGAACGCAGAATTATAAGACACGAACATCTTCGGAAACATTTTGCAATTAAACTTCATTAATTAGGGTTGCGAAGATCTGTCTACGTTTAGACAAGAATTGACTTTTCTCGTACTATATCGACAGGCAAGGTTAACTTGCTTCATACATCATTTATCGTTCTGTAACGAAGCAATCATTATGACAACTACACTCCAGAAAAGCGATAGCGCTGGTCTCTGGGAGCGCTTTTGTAGCTGGGTCACCTCCACCAACAACCGCATCTATGTGGGCTGGTTCGGTGTGCTGATGATCCCGACGCTACTCAGCGCCACCATCTGTTTCATCGTCGCCTTCATCGCTGCTCCCCCCGTCGATATCGACGGCATCCGCGAGCCCGTCGCTGGCTCCCTGCTCTACGGCAACAACATCATCTCTGGTGCAGTTGTGCCTTCTTCAAACGCCATCGGCCTCCACTTCTACCCGATCTGGGAAGCTGCTTCCCTGGATGAGTGGCTCTACAACGGTGGCCCCTACCAGCTGGTCTGTTTTCACTTTTTGATTGGCATCTTCGCCTACATGGGTCGGCAGTGGGAACTCTCCTACCGCTTGGGTATGCGCCCCTGGATCTGCGTGGCTTATAGCGCCCCGCTAGCTGCTGCCACCTCGGTGTTCCTGATCTACCCGATTGGCCAAGGTTCGTTCTCGGACGGCATGCCTCTGGGTATCTCTGGCACGTTCAACTTCATGTTCGTGTTCCAGGCCGAGCACAACATCCTGATGCACCCGTTCCACATGCTGGGTGTGGCCGGTGTGTTCGGTGGTTCGCTGTTCTCCGCGATGCACGGTTCTTTGGTGACCTCGTCGCTGGTGCGTGAGACGACCGAGACCGAGTCTCAGAACTATGGCTACAAGTTTGGCCAAGAAGAAGAGACCTACAACATCGTGGCGGCTCATGGCTACTTCGGTCGGTTGATCTTCCAATATGCCAGCTTCAACAACAGCCGCTCTCTGCACTTCTTCTTGGGTGCATGGCCTGTAGTTTGTATCTGGATGACGGCACTGGGTATCAGCACGATGGCGTTCAACCTGAACGGGTTCAACTTCAACCAGTCGGTGCTGGACAGCCAGGGCCGCGTGGTTAACACCTGGGCGGACGTGCTGAACCGTGCGAACCTGGGCATGGAAGTGATGCACGAGCGCAACGCTCACAACTTCCCCCTCGATTTGGCCTCCGGCGAAGCAACCCCCGTTGCGATCACAGCTCCCCAAATCGACGGCTAATTGACCTGATTTCAGGTTTCTAGCAGAAGCGGCCTCAGCAATGGGGTCGCTTTTTACTGTTTGACAGCAGCTGAGTCTTAAAGCGCCCTCGGAAATAGGGCCGTACTACAATATCCTCAATCGCATTCATTGCAGGCTTGATCATCGAAGACGATACGCCTGTGGATAATCTGCTTTTTGAGAAACAGCAGCGGCTGCTGTCTCTATAGCTCCTCTCAACAGGAGCAGCCCCCTTTTCAGCTACAATCAGGAATCTAGGAACAGGCTGAAATCAAGATGGGCAATACATTTGGGCATTTATTTCGGATTACTACCTTCGGCGAGTCGCACGGAGGTGGTGTTGGCGTTGTGATTGACGGCTGTCCGCCGCGACTGGAGATCACGCCCGAGGAGATTCAGTTTGAACTCGACCGCAGACGCCCCGGTCAGAGTAAAATCACCACGCCCCGCAAGGAAGCTGACCAATGTGAAATCCTGTCGGGGGTGTTTGAGGGCAAAACCCTGGGAACCCCAATCTCGATTTTGGTGCGCAACAAAGACCAGCGCTCCCAGGACTACAGCGAAATGGTCCAGACCTACCGACCTTCCCATGCTGACGCCACCTACGACGCCAAATATGGCATCCGCAACTGGCAGGGCGGCGGCAGATCCTCAGCCCGCGAAACGATTGGCCGGGTAGCGGCGGGCGCGATTGCCAAGAAGATTTTGCGGCAGGCGGCGGGCATAGAAATCATCGGCTACGTCAAGCGGATCAAGCACCTCGAAGGCGTAATCGACCCCAATAGCGTCACGCTAGAGCAGGTGGAGCACAATATCGTCCGCTGCCCGGATGCGGAATGCGCTGAGCAGATGATCGAGTTGATTGAGCAGATTGGCCGGGAGGGCGACTCGGTAGGCGGCGTCGTGGAATGTGTGGCCCGTAATTTGCCCGCCGGTTTGGGAATGCCCGTGTTTGACAAGCTGGAGGCCGACCTGGCCAAGGGCGTCATGTCTCTTCCCGCCAGCAAAGGCTTTGAAATTGGCTCTGGCTTTGCCGGGACGCTGTTGACCGGCAGCGAACATAACGACGAGTTCTATATCGACGAGCAGGGCCGCACCCGCACCGTGACGAACCGCTCTGGCGGCATTCAGGGCGGGATTACCAATGGTGAACATATTGTTTTGCGGGTAGCGTTCAAACCGACCGCGACGATCCGCAAAGAGCAACGCACTGTCACCAATCAGGGCGAAGCTACGACGCTGGCCGCCAAAGGCCGTCACGACCCCTGCGTGTTGCCTCGGGCTGTCCCCATGGTTGAAGCGATGGTAGCGCTGGTTTTATGTGATCACCTGCTTAGACACCACGGTCAGTGTGAGCTGCTGGAGTAGAGGCCGCTAAGGCAGCTTGTACGAATAAGTTGATCACCTGGATCGGTCTACTGGCTTGAACAAGGGGCTTAAGCCCCTTGCCTGCTCAGGTTATTTTTACAAGACTCCTAAGGTAAATCGGGAAGTAGAGACAGCCTCTTCTGGGCTCTCCTGCCTCTGCTGGTTTCATTACCTTCTAAAGCACCTCTAAGGGGTTGGTCCGGCCAGGATGTTCTTGAGCAGTTCCAGGCCACTCTTGACGCGGCGAGACACGGTGACGGCGCTGATTCCCAGCCGCTCGGCGGTTTCCTTCTGGGTCAGGTCATATAAAAACACAAACTCCAGAACTTCGCGGGTCCGCTTTTCTAGCTGCACCAGCGCCTGCTGTAGCCGGATCTGGTCTTCCTGGGCGAGCTGAAAGCTCTGGTAGCGATTGTCAGGAACTAGATCAGCCAGCGATAGCGAGCCTTCCTCATCTTCGTTCATCGGCGCATCCAGGCTGAGCGGCGAACGGTTGCGGAAGGCCAGCTTGATCTCCTGCCACTCGGTTAGGGGAATTTCGAGCGCGGCGGCCATTTCGTGGTCGGTAGGCTGGCGGTGCAGTTGGAGCTGGAGTTCGCGGCTCACCCCGGCGGCCTGATGCTGGAGGGCCTGCCAGCGACGCGGAATCCGGACCGATGAGCCCTTGTCGCGCAGATAGTGCTGAATCTCGCCGCGGATGTAGGGGGTGGCGAAGGAGCTGAAGGCATTACCCTTGCTGATGTCGAACCGCTCGATAGCGCGAATCAGCCCCAGGCTGCCGACCTGCATTAAATCGTCATAGCTCTCGTTGCACTGGTTTACCCAATGGTGAGCTTCCTTGCGAACCAGGCCGAGGTTGAGCTGCACTAGCTGATTCCGAAGCTCTGCTGAAGGCGATAAGTAGTACTTTTTCAAAAGCTCCAGGCTTTCACTTTTGAGGCCGTTGCCGACAGAGGTATGCATAAGGGAGAGGACAGCTGGGTAAGTGAAGTCAAGATCGAGAGTTCGCTGAGCCGTTTAGCAAGTCTGGGGTTGAGACTGGTCAAGCGACTAACTATCCCATGCCCGAACAGAAACTTCTAAAACAGGTTTTGCGTTTTGTACTGCTAACGTATTCCGTCCTGGAAAACGACAACAACGGCAGATCTACGGATACCCATTTCAACGCTCTCAAGCTTCTGAGGCAAAGTACGGACTGGGCTCCCTGTCTTTCGACTTGAGGTACAATCTCCTAAACTGAATGACATCCCTGGAAACTAATTATACGAGTAGGGTTTTAACTGTGAAAAAACAAAGCTTGAAGAAATCTGGCAGTCGCCCCAATGCCCCAGGCAAAACCTGTTGCGGGGTTGGCACCTGACTCGGCAGATTCTACTCGGCAAATTACTCAACAAAAAAGAGGGATGCGACTCCCTCCTTCCCAAAAACTATGTAGAACTGAATTCAGCTCGGGAATAAGCTTGGCAAGGCTGGCCTATCTTCTGCCCTGGCCAACCCGCTTTTAGCTTTAGACTTCAGCCGGTTCAATCCGAGCGTAGAACAAACCGCGAATTTTGACATCGACTGGTGCTTTGCTGCCCATGTCGGTGTCAGAGGGTTGAAGGCTCTCAAACGTACCGGCAATTTCACCCGTGTTGCCGTTGATCTTAGCAACTTGCAGCGAAACTTTGCCCGTGCCCGTGTTGAACTGCTTCAGGTTTTCCTTGAGAATCTCTTCGCTGTCGGCGCGAGAGGGCAGGGCCACAGCATTGTCGTAGCCAGCGGTGAGGCCGCGACCTTTCGGGTCTAGGAAGTTAGACGTGCGGTAGGAGGGCACGCGGTATTCGCCTTCAAAGTCGGTCGAGGTGTTGATGCCATCAAAGCCAGGCGTTGTTGTTGCAACCAGGCCTTTAATCGTGAACAGGAACGGCACCAATTCACCGCTCGGCAGTTTGACGGTTATGGCTTGGAAGTCGAACCCTTCTTGCTCGGTGAAGGTGAGGCTACCGTCGTTTTCCACCTTAAGCGAACCGCTTACCTGATCCAGCGAGGAGGTCATGCGGGTCATGGGTTTACCGGCAATGAATTCAGCTTCTTTCCGCTTGTTGGTCGATTCCTCTTTGACGAAGAAATTTGTGGGTTCCATGCAAAGCTCGGTGATGACGTATTCCTTACCGCGCTCCAGCGGAATCGAACCCCGTCTTGTGTCTTCGAGCTGAGGGCAAGTATTAGCCAACCCTGTGCCTCGCACCTGTTCGTAGGTGAGGGCGGTTGTTGCATTGGCTGGCCCGTCACTACAGGCGGTTAATAGGCCAAAGCAGAGCGCCAGAAAGGCAACAATTAAAGCGCGATACCTCATGTTCAACCTCTAGATATCTAATGTAAGAACCCTACCAGTGTCATGTTAAAAACGTGGATGCAGTCGTGGTGCATCGTTCAGGTCACAACCTTGCTAGGCATACCCCTATCAGAGTTACAACCCTACCAGTCACAGTCCTACCAATACAGCCCGGCCCACAGCTTTGCCAAGTACCTGCCGAGCCACAGGTTCATCAAAACGCTGAGTCAGAAGCTCGAATGGTTTGGTGTGACCTGTAGGCCCAAGGCTATCCTGCAACAAAATCGGCTTGAGGAGCTGAGCAGGCGCTGAAGAATGCCTGGCCCCGAGGCTAGCCTCAACACCGACCTGAGAGTGGCTGAACTGCTCGTAGGTTGATGTTACTTAGGATGATTCCATACTGAATTTTACAAGACCTTGCGGCCTTTCTTTTGCGCTCTAGCAGAAATTCCTGTTTCTGACGGAGCTGTATGCGGGGGGAAGCGCTATCTGGGTAGCCGATCGGGGCGGCAGCTTGAACCGAGGATCGGACCAATTTGCTGCATAATTCTAGGGTTGATCTGGCTGGAACCGAATTACAGCGGTTTTCAGATCAATGAATAACCCAACCGCAGCAAGCTGCGGGGTATCTAAGAGAGCGGAAACAATCTTAGTTGCTTGACTCTAGCCTTCTCTTCCTCACTCCCCTGCTCCTGAATATATCGCCTCACTATCTCACTGTTCACGCCATCTCC
>JBJTUI010000516.1:0-5051 GCA_046080625.1 Elainella sp.
GCTCGCCACGTTTCAGCAGAAGAACGTTGGCCCCCAGGCTGCTGTGGGGGCGCTGTTTGGCTACGCGGCGGCGATTGCCGTTGGCTATGGCCTCTACCAGGGCGGCATCCGGCTCAACCTGGGCAAGTTCTTTCAGTGGACGGGCGTCTTCATCATTTTTGTGGCCGCAGGCCTGCTAGCCGGAGCGATGCGGGCGTTTCACGAAGCGGGACTCTGGAATCTTGGCCAGACAACTGTATTTGACTGGAGCAGCACTCTGCCGATCCACAGCGTCATGGGCTCGGTGCTGGCCGGAGTGTTGGGCTACACCGACGCCCCCACCGTCAGCGAACTGGTGGTGTATTTCGGCTATTTAGTCCCGACAATGCTGCTGTTTTTTCTGGGCAGCAAGACCCAACGGCGGATGCCCCCCCAGGCCTCAAGTTAATTGGCCGAAAACGCAAGGGCTGGAGGTATACAGGCCAGAAATACAAGGGCTAGAAATATACGGGCTAGAATTCACGATTACACTATTCAGGAGAGCTTAAATCATGTCTCATGCTGTTCAATGGCGATTCACTGCTCTGTTAGCGCTGATTGCCTTAGGCGCCTGCTCATCCAATGGTTCGACTGGATCAGGTGCGGCGGATGCGGAGAGTGCGGCAGCGAAAGTAGCCGTGACCGTCACCGATCGGGGCTGTGAGCCCAATCAACTCACGGTTGCAGCAGGCCAAACTACGTTTGAAATCACTAAGGAGTCTTGTAAAAATAACCTGAGCAGGCAAGGGGCTTAAGCCCCTTGTTCAAGCCAGTAGACCGATCCAGGTGATCAACTTATTCGTACAAGCTGCCTAACACCCCATTACCGATCGTGAGATGTGCAGATTGTGTTGTTCGCCAGCCATTGACTGATCTTGCAAGCTAGTCTGCTTCATTCCAACGGGTGGGGGATATATCCTTATCTAGATTCAAGGAGCTTAGAGTATGCACTTTTCTTACCGCGGTGTGCCTTACGAGGCTCAGGGAGTTGAAGCCAAAGTTGTTGAAACCCGCCAGGTTGTCACATTTCGCGGATGTCAATATCGCTTTAGACAAGCGGACATGGCGAGCCATAGTGGCATCCCGGTAGTGCTAACCTATCGTGGGGTTAGCTATCTAGTTGAAAAGGCTTAGGCAGCATTATAGAATAGTTTGAACAAGCCAAGGGTCTAGATCCCTGGCTACTCAGTTCGATATTTTAGAGCGGAAATGGGATTCTCCCTAGTCGTTCCAGTTGTATCTCGCTGTAAAGAAAATTTCGTTCAACTGTTGCCCTTCATTAGGTTTGACGAGAAATTCCCAGTATATCGGTTGGCATTAGCTGCGAAACAGTCGCGAGTAGAGCGCTTCGTGCTGCATGCTCGCCATTGAAACGCCCCAGCTACAGCAAGCCAGATCCCGATCCGCCAGGTTTAATACCTGTGTGCTGGTCTGGATTAGTTGGGATTGTAGCCCCTGTAGAATCTGCTGTCCCTGGGTCTGGCCGAGCGGGATCAGCCGCACCCCTGCCGTAACCAAATTGGCCGCCCAGCTCTGCAAATAGCCCAGCACCGCCGTCGGTAGATTAATCTGCCAGCCCAGAGCCGCCAGCCCGAACACAACTGCAAAATTGACGGGTTCTTCACAGTCGTTCAACCAGGGTCGGGAAGGCTGGAGGGTTTGCAGCAATCGGCTCAAGGACTGCCCCATCTGCCAGCTCTGTTCGCGCAGTTCGCGGCTGTCGCGCAGGGCCGAAAGCCACTGATTCCAAAAACTAATCGAGCTGGGCTGAACCGGATCTTCAGCAGCAGCCCGATAGACCCGCGCCAACACTGCCGCCTCCAACCGAATTGCCCCATAGCGCAGCTCCTGCTCTAACCAGGTTTGGAGCGTTTTAGCATCGCCGATCTGTTCTGCCTGCACCAGGGTCTCCAATCCTTCTGAATAGGTGTAGGCTCCAACGGGCAACGTCGGACTGACGAGCTGAAGGAAGGATAGGAGAGATGCAGAAGAATCCATTGGCAACATTCAATTCTCCTTATAAGCCTTACTCAAAATTCAATTCAGCTTTGCACTGATTACTACGACCGCTTACTAGAACCGCGACAATGGCCTATTTAACTTGACTTTAGCTATTACAAGAGTCAGCGATTTTACCTACATTTTGTTCATGCCTATGCTCATGAGCCTGTTCATCTACATGTCCGTAAATGTGTTTATCCTTAGAGTCGTAGCTGTGTATATGATCGTGACCATGTTGTCCGTAGGCTCCGGCTTCTGGCTGAAAAGGTAATATGGCTTCTGTGACTTGCACATCGAGCTGCATCAGCATCGCCTTCAGCACCGGGTCAGATGCAAACCGCAGGTAGTTGGGCGTGACCTCCAGAGGCACATGGCGATTGCCGAGATGGTAGGCCGCCCGCAGCAGGGCCAGCGGTGTTGAGGCTGTGACCACCATGACTGGCTCAGGTTTGGCAATCACTCGCACCCAGGTTGCTGGCTGATCGGCGGTGGCTTCGGCTCGCAGCAGGTCATTGTGGCGCAACACGGTGCCTCGGGGCAGTCGCAGGTAAATTAGTTCGGTTGGGGTTTCGAAGCAGTAGCGAGAGCGGGTGCGGTCTTCGGCGGTTAGGGCCAGCGTTAGTTCGGGCGCAAGGCTAGGATCGGGGGCGAAGCGTTGAGTCAGTGTCAGCATAGGCAAAGCAAAAGATAGCAAGGCGAAAGCGGTCAGAGCAGCTAGAGATTGGGGTCAGACGGTTTTGGTTTTATGACCGGCTTCTGGTCGCCTGTGATATCCACCTGCCCGTTGAGGATCGCCCCTCTGGCCTTCAGTTTAATTCGTTCGTTGTCCTGTAGACCGTCGTTCTGGCCAAATCGCGCTCCTTTTACCAGCACCGCATTCAGATCGACCCGGTTCACCGCAGCCCCGTGCAAAATGGCTTCCCGGAAATCTGCCCCGCTCAAATCGGCGTCATTGAGATTAGCGTAGATTAGGCGGGCGCGGCTGAGGTTGGCCCAGCTGAGGTTGGCCCAGGTAAAGTTGGCCCGGTTCAGTCTGGCCCAGCCCAGATTAGCGGCACTCAGGTTGGCCCGATGCAGTTCGGCTTCGCGCAAATCGGCCCCGCTTAGGTTGACATCGCTCAGGTCGGCCCCGCTCAGGTTCGCTCCAAACAGCACGGCTTCTTGCAGGTCGGCATCGCTCAGATCTACACCCCGCAGATCGGCGTGGCTGAGATTGGCCCCGCGCAGAATCGCCTCGCGCAGGTTGGCCTGGGTCAGGTTAGCGTGCTGCAGGTTAGCGTCCCGCAGATCGACTCGGGTCAGGTTGGCGCGGTTGAGATTGGTGTAGCTCAGATCCGTATTGCTCAAATCCACCTTGCTGAGCAGCGCCCAGAGAATGAACGCCATGTTGGGGTTGGCCCAGAGCAAAATCGAGCGGTCGCTTTCCGCCACAACCACAATTGACCAGATTAGAGTCGCCCAGATCAAAATAATTCCAACCAGCACCATATTCTTCAGGTTGCCGGGGCCAGAGCTTTGCTGCGAATTGGTTTCCCGCAGATTGATCCAGACCAGAATTGTCCAGAGTAAATTGGCCCAGATCAGAATCACGCCGATAAAGCGGGCCTCGGTGAGAGACATCCAGAGCAAGGCTGCCCAGAAGAAGTCGGCCCAGAGCAGCAGGGAGCCAATCAGATCTACCCGGCCCAGATTGGCTCCCCGCAAGTTAGCTCCACTGAAGTTCTTTTTGCCCCGCCAGAGGTTCAGGCGCGTCCGAATGCCAGGAAAAAAATTGAATCGCCCCTTGTGGCGAGCAGGTGGAGGCACATCAGCAGGGCGAGAAGAGGGAGAAGTCATTCAGGCGACATCAGAGGGACTTTAAGAGTATCTCGGGGAATGGCTATGTAGCTCAATTGAGCTAGGGTGAGAGATTGGCGGAGCCTTCAAGATAGGAAAACATTCACCTCTATAATAGATTGCCCCAGCGGCCAATCTGGAAAAGGCTTTATTGAACGATACAATGGTCAGGCAGAGGGTTTGGGTCGATATTTGACCAAACCTGGCACCTGCTCAAGGCCGACACCGATTTTGGCTGAACGCCCCAATGGGCAAGCCTCTCGAATAAACGGCCCAAGACAACTCATTCAGGATTGCTGGAGAGCTTAGGCGACGCAATGCGGATCTCTTTAAATTGGCTGCAAGAACTAGTAGACTTTTCCCTTGCCCCCGAAGAGCTGGCCAAAGCTCTGACTATGGCCGGGTTTGAGGTCGAGGATATTGAAGATCGACGGGCCTGGGCCGATGGAGTAGTAATTGGCCGGGTGCTGAACCGCGAAAAACACCCCAACGCCGACAAGCTCAGCGTTTGCACTGTCGATATCGGAGCTGCCCAGCCCTCGACCATTGTCTGTGGAGCGGCCAACGTCCGGGCCGACATCTATGTGGCTGTGGCCAAGCTGGGCACCTATTTACCCAAGGTTGACTTAAAGATCAAGCCCCGCAAGCTGCGCGATGTGCCTTCGGAAGGCATGATCTGCTCCCTGGCCGAACTGGGGCTAGCCAAAGACTCGGAGGGCATCCACATCTTTCCCCAGGCCGATTTGCCGGTGGGTGACGATGCTCGACCCTACCTCGGTTTGGACGACGTGATCCTCGATCTAACTTCAACCGCCAATCGGGCCGATGCTCTCAGCATGGTCGGGATTGCCCGCGAAGTCGCTGCGATCACGGGGGCTCCGCTCAAGCTGCCTACCATCCCCGAGATTCCCACCCAGGCCAACCCTGACCTGAGCATTGCCGTTGAGCAGGGCTGTCCTGTTTATATCGGTACAGTGCTGGAAGGTCTGCAACTGGGGCCTTCACCCGACTGGCTCCAGCGACGGATTCTGGCGGCGGGCAGTCGTCCGATCAACAATGTCGTGGACGTGACCAACTACATCATGCTGGAGTGGGGCCAGCCCCTGCATGCCTTCGACCGCGACCGGCTCCAGAGCGTCACCCAGAGCCAGTCCCTGACGATTGGGGTGCGCTATGCCCGCCCCAGCGAAACCCTG
>JBJTUI010000517.1:0-2895 GCA_046080625.1 Elainella sp.
CAGGTTGTAGAGAGCCAGCTCGGGCAGGTTGTATTTCGAGGCCAGAACTTCGCCCTGTTCGGTGATTTTCACCCGGCCATCAATGCTGCGACCGGGCTGGGCCAGAATCGCGTCGTAGGCCGGACCACCGCCCCGCCCCACCGAACCGCCGCGCCCGTGAAAAATCCGCATCGCCACGCCATACTGCTCGGCAATTCCTTGGAGAGCCTGCTGAGCCTTGTGGATTTCCCAGTTGCTGCTGAGGAAGCCCGAATCCTTGTTGCTATCGGAATAGCCCAACATCACTTCCTGGAGCGGACGGATACTAGCTTCGGCGCTGTGTCCCCCTCCGAGATAGCTGCGGTAGAGCGGCAGGTCAAACAGCTCCTGCATGACGGAAGGAGCCCGCTGCAAATCCTCCACGGTTTCAAACAGCGGCACCACAGCCAGACTGCCCGCCCCCGTAGCCGGATCGTAGAGGCCCGCCTCCTTGGCCAACAGCAGCACCTCCAGCAGATCGCTGACGTGGTGGCTCATGCTGATCACGTAGGTCTGGCAGATCTCGGGGCCAAACTCCTGCTGGAGCTTGTAGATCATGCGGAAGGTCTGGATCGTTTCGTTGGCCTTTTCGGAGAACGCCAGCTCAAACGGAATCAGGGGCCGCCGGGTTTGCAGTTCGGTGGCCAGCCAGATGGTTTTTTCCGACTCGGACAGCTCGTTGTAGGGGCGGGGCAGGATTTGCAGGTATTCGATCAGCTCCTCCAGGGTGTCGGAGTGGCGCGAGCTCTCTTGCCGCACATCCAGATTGGCCAAATTAAAGCCGTAGATTTCTACCTGGCAGATCAGATGATCCAGCTCGCGGCTTTGCAGGCCGGTCTCCTGAAGGTTGCGCTGGATCAGGCTCAGCTCCTCCAGAAACTCCTTACCCGATCTGTAGATCGTCGCGGCATTCACCTCCGGGGCCTCCGGCTGGGGATAGTCACCGCTATAGAGCTGGTAGCTGCGCTCTAGCGTATTTTCTAGGCGCTTCTGGATGTAGGCCAGCTTCAACCGGTAGGGTTCTTGACGGTAGCGGATCGCCAGATGCTCGTACACCTCGGGCAGTTGGGCCTGATCCTGCTCCAGCGATTCCAGCAGGTCGGGCAGCACATCGCTCCAGTGCAGCGACAGGCTGAGCAGGCTGGTGAGATTTTTCACCGACTGAATATATTTGCCCAACACCATGTTGCGATGGAAGCAGGCCGTTTTCCAGGTGATCTCGGGCGTAACCGACGGGTTGCCATCCCGGTCAGAACCCACCCAGGAGCCAAACTGACAGAAGTTGTGCAGGGGCGGTCGCAGGTTTGGGAAGGTGGTGTGCAGGGCGCGGCAGAAGCGCTGATAGAGCTGGGGAATCGCGTCAAACAGCACTTCTTGGAAATAGTGCAGGGCGTAGTCCACCTCGTCCAAAACCGTGGGTTTAAACTGGTGTAGTTCGTCCGTGCGCCACCAGAGGCGAATTTCATCAGTCAGCTGCTGGCGCAGGTCTTCCAGCTCCCAGGAGGAGGAGAGGCCAAGTGACTGCAAGCCTTCTTCGGCCTGATCCATCTGGCGCAGAATTTTGGCAACCCGCCGCTGCTTGTCGCGAATCGTGTGGCGGACAATCTCGGTGGGATGGGCCGTAAACACCAGCCGCACGTCCAGATTGTCAATCAGCTGCTGAATCTGGCGAGGCGGCACGTTCAGCCGTTTGAGCTTGGGAAACAGGGCTTGCAGGGTAGGCACCTCGCGGCGGGCCGGGAGTTCCTGGAGGTTTTTCTCCAGCAGCTCGGCCTGGGGATGGCCCAACTCTTCCGCTTCGGCTCCTATGATCGTGGAGGCTTCATCTTTGAAGAACGAACCCTCCTGGATCGTCGCCTGCTCGTAGGCTGCCCGATACTGCTGCTGCTGGCCGCGCTGCTCGTAGTGCTGCTCCACAATATTGATTAGCTGAAAATAGAGAGCGAAGGCTCGCGCCGCCCGAATCGCCTCATTCAAGTCAAGATTTTCGATTACGCGCAGCACCGATGCTTCGTCGTTGAGCATCGCTTCGCTGTCGGTGGCGTGAATCGAACGCAGCTGCCGCAACAGATCAACCAAAGTTTGGCCGCATTCTTGGTGCAGCACGGTCTCCCACAGGTCTTCTACAACTTTGAGGCGGTGTCTCAAAAACAGGTCGGAGGCGGAATCAGGAGTCAACTCTAGACTGGCAGCCTGCTTAATCACGGTACCGGAGTAAAACGCATCGTCGGGAGAGTGGAGGGTTGAACTCATAGGTTATCCTGGCGAAATCAAAAATAATTTTATGGGTTTTACTGAAGCAAAGCTAGAGAGGCGGCCAATTTGACTCTTACTGCCAGACAAGCCGTTCCCAAGCGCCTCCAAACCCCAAACCCAATAAAAAGCCATAAACGCCCGCAAAATTTAATTAATTAGGAGATAGGAAGCTATTGTTAATTTTTTCTTAAGTTTTAGAAAAACTGGCCTCTAACCTTCACGGTACAAGCTGTCTGTACCTCGAAAATGTATACGGCATGCCCAATTTAAGTGTCTTTCAACATGAAAATTAACTTGGTTTTGCTAATCCCATCCACTGTTCAATTAATAAGAATTTCTGCTTTAATTATCAAGTTAAAAATTAGCTCAGGTTAGCTAACAAACTTCTTTCACAATCGCCTCATCTTTTTCGTTTAGGCTTGCTATTTAGTAATCGGGGGCTAATTTTCTGTATCTGATGTTACTTTCTCAATCAGGCTACCAAGTCAGACACCCCCAGCGAAGCTGGTGGCTTGATGAATGTGACCGCCCCAAGGGCGGATGGCTTTCGCTGAAGGTATCTGTGGGTTAATTAAAACCGTCCACTTTGGTCAGATGCTTCTTGCTCACGAATATAGCGGC
>JBJTUI010000518.1:0-8828 GCA_046080625.1 Elainella sp.
GGAGAGAGAAGATGGGCAATTCAAAGGTAGAACGCAAGAATCCGACCTTTAGTAATCGGGTCTACTTCACCATCAACTGAGATTTCGCGCTTCTGGGCTTTGCTAAGGGCTTGTAAATAAATAAGTTCATGTTTTTTTGAGAATGCGCCGCAACTGCCGCCTTGAGAGGTGAACTTGCCGCTCTTGTCGCAACTACTCGGCCAGTTGGCGAGAGTTATAGGTCTGCTCCTGTTGCAGCGCTTGTTCGAGATGCTCGATGTCAGCTTCGCTCCAGCAGGGGCGGCGACCGCGACCGGGGGCATCCCACAGCCCACCGAGTCCCTTGTCTTGCCAGCGATGGATGGCTTGGCGGACAGTTTCAACTTGCCAATCGAAGTAGTCGGCGATTTGCTCGGTGGTCCAGCCTCGGTGGCTGAGGCGTAGGGCTTGAGCGCGGTCTTGGGTGCGCTGAGGCACAGTTGTGGCGGTTCGCATCTCCAGCAGAGTTCGGTCTTCCTCTGCGCTCAGCGTCACTTGCAGGCGAGGGCGAGTCATCTCACATCATCCCTTTTTTTCGAGCTTCTCTTCTATCCTCTCATAACTCTGTTTATTTTTGACCTCCCACTTACTTATCGATTGCACCGCAAGACGTTGTGCTATTCCAAACCCGTGGAGGTGCTGAAGCACTCGATTCGGTTGCTACTGCACGACCTCAAGTTTGAGAGGTGTCCATCCCCTGCTAAATTATATGCCCGCTCAGCAATGCCGAAAACTGGTATCTCGCCAACCGGTCATCGCTCTCAGCCTGGTCTTGGTTCAGTCCCAAAACGCCCGCTTTCCGGTATTCTACAAGAATCTATAGCAGTCCTAGATGATATGTGAGGTGGGGGGCGCTGCCCCCTCTTTGCCCTTGCAGCTTATTTAGACCTGCTCTATCTGGAATTTAGTCACGACTTTATGACAGCAGCCTCCCTAGAAACCTCCTTAGAAACCCAGCAGGTGATCGGTATCGATCTGGGCGGCACGGCGATTAAGCTGGGTCGGTTTGATCAGTCTGGTTCCTGCCTCCAGTCCTTGACGATTCCAACCCCCCAGCCTGCCACGCCTGAAGCGGTGCTAACGGCGCTGGTCGAAGCGATTGACCAGCTCGACCCAGACCGGCAAGCCGGGGCGATTGGCCTGGGAACGCCCGGACCGGCGGATGCGGCGGGTCGGGTGGCGCGAGTGGCGATCAACCTGGCGGGCTGGCGTGATGTTCCCCTGGCCGACTGGCTGGAGGCCCAAACCGGACGCCCCGCTATCCTGGCCAACGACGCCAACTGTGCCGGATTGGGCGAGTATTGGCTGGGGGCAGGGCAGCAGTGGCAGCAGGTGATTTTGCTGACGCTGGGTACGGGCGTGGGCGGGGCTGTAATTCTGGACGGTAAGCTGTTTGTTGGGCACGATGGGGCGGCGGGCGAGCTGGGTCTGATTACGCTCAACCCGGACGGTCCCGACTGCAACAGCGGCAACCGGGGTTCCCTAGAGCAATATGCCTCGGTGCAGGCGATCCGCAGACGTACCGGACTGGAGCCGGACGAGCTGAGTGCGAAAGCCCGAGCGGGGGACGCTGAGGCTCTGGCCTTCTGGCAGGACTACGGGCGCGATCTGGGCGCGGGGTTGGCCAGCCTGATCTATGTACTGACGCCCCAGGCGGTGATTATCGGCGGCGGGGTTAGCGCCAGTGCCGATCTGTTTTTCCCAACCATGCAGCAGGAGATCGAACGGCGGGTGTTGCCCAGCTCACGGGCCAATCTGCAAATCCTGACGGCGACGTTGGGCAACCAGGCGGGCATGGTGGGGGCAGCCAAGCTGGCCTGGGATCTATGGCAGCCCCTTGCAAGTAGTTTGCTTTTCCATGGCCAGAGCCACAGCGACTGTGAGAATTAATCCCCCACCCATCAGCTGCATCCTCGTAATCGGCTGTTTCAGCAGCGTCGTTGACAGCAAAATCGTGATCACGGGTTCCAGGGTAGAGAGCATCGCTGCGGTTGAGGCACCCAGATGCTTGATGCCAGCGAACAAGGTCCCGAGCGCAACAACCGTTGAGATCAGCACCAGGGCAAAAATTGCTGTCCAGCCAGATAGCGTGGTGGGAAGCCGCATCCCGTGGAGGGCTGCAATAGTTGCATAGACCATAGCCGCTGAGGCTGTTGCCACGGCACAGGCCATCAGGGCCGACTCTTCCTGCATCACCTGCTCGCCCAAGAGCACATAGATAGCATAGACCAAGGCAGAGATCAGTCCCAAAATGATGCCGAAGCGATTTGCTTGCCCCAATGGGCCAATCGTCAAAACTGTCCCCACCAAAGCAATGCCCAAAGCGAATAGTTTTGGCGGGCTGCTCGGCTGATGCTGCAACAGGGCTGAGAGACCGACGACAATGGCGGGATATAGGTAGAGCAACAGCACGACAACACTCGGAGAGGCCAGCGTCAGCGCGGTAAAGAAACTGAGCGATTGCAGCACGAATCCCACAGCCCCTAGCAGGATCAGAATTCGCAAGTTTTTCGGTTTCGGTAGCGGTATCCTTTTAGCTTTGACATAGGCCCAAAAGCAAATCGCCGCGATCGTAAATCGAAAAACTAAAACCGTGAGTGGCGTTGCGCCTGCTGCATAGGCAAAGTGGGCAAAGATCGGCATCGCGCCAAAAGAGGCGGCTGAAATGGTAATTAGTAAAACACCTAGAAGTCGCATCGCTTTCTCCTACCGACGGTTTGGCGTTGAGTTTTGATCTGCTAGCGTTTGATTTAAAGCATCATTCAGATCATTCTCCAACTTTTGCCACTGGAAGACTGGCAAGTCGGCCTGAGTCCGCCGCAGCGATGCCCGAATCTGCTCATAGCGAGCTTCTAAGGTTTGCAAGTTTGATTCGGGCTGCAATTCAGGCTGCAAGTTTGCTGCATCCAAATATTGGGTGAACTGGACAGCAGCTTGGCTAACGAACGGAGCCTTTGTCGTGCTGCCGGTGTTGCCGCCCCCGTCAATAATCGTCACGCCTCCTAGCGCTGTTGGCAGCAAAACCCTCAGCTCCCGGTCGTCTGGAGTCCAGGAACGGATACAGCCCTTGGAGGGTAGATCAATATAATCATGAGTTCCGGCCAGCACGGCATCGATATCGATATCGAGGTGATAGACCCGCTCCACAACCTGAGCAAACGCCCGAATCGCCAGTTCTTCCACAAACCGGATCTGAGTCTGGCGGTCAGCTTCTGCGATTGCCTCAGGGAGAGGCTGACCCATGACGGCATCTCCTTCAAACGGGTAGGTGCCTACAAACAGGTAGCCGCTGCCAATTACCAGCTCCCAGCTACCGTCGGGATTGTGTTTTGGCATAACGTTCAGATCGCAAATCTGTCCCGTAAAGCTACAATTGCCCAGCTGAACGTCATACCTGCCGCCATGAATTTTATTGGGTCTAGGCGCATCACCAAACAGAGCCTGAGCATTCTTGATCCGCATCCATAGACCTTTAACGCCAGCCAGCTTACCGTGGGCCGCCGTGTCTTCTAGCACCTGCGGATGCATATAGGCACCGGGATGCAGAAAGAGATGTTTGGCAACATGTAATTCTCCGTTTCGAGTAACCGCACCGATAATCCCACCAGTCACGTCTCGCTCAAGCTTGATGACGTCATAGTCTTCTCCCAGAAACAGCTCCGTGCCTTGTGTTTCGAGCTCTTTGAGCAGCCATTCTCGACAGAGTGCCTGAACATCAAACGCTAGCCCATACATGGTCAGTCCGCCGCCCGCAATAAACTCATGTTGGCGAATACCTTCGGCATAGATCTGAAAATCTGGATGTTCTAGCAGCTCCTGGGGTGAATAGGTCTGTTTGACGATGTTTTGCTGCCGCTGGACTAGGGCTGCGCCCCAAAACAGGGATTCCTGATCGTAAAATCGATCGATGCCGTGGCTGTGGAGCGAAAGCTGGCTAGCGATTTCAGGATGACGCCGGACAATGTCTGTCAATAATTTATACCAGCATTCCATACTGGCCCGGTTCTCATCGATATATTCATGAAACAGCCGCAGAATCCCCGCCTCGTCCTGATTGGCGCGATCGCGCTCCTGCAAAAACTGGCGGGTCAACGGCGTCCAGTCCGTGATGGGATGAACCAGCATTCCGCCTTGGGAAATGTCCTGACGGAAGTCGGTGTCGATGCCGGGATACATGGTCGTGATGTAGCCAGGTAAATCCAGATAGGGATGGCCTTCTGTCAATGTGATATAGCGATTCACATAGCCATCCCAGGTGGATGATTCGAATCTTGTCCCTGCTGCTGCTTGGCGGGGGTCTGGACTTTTGCTGATCAGCCGAACTGAGTAACCCGCCAGGTTAGCGTAGTAGGCGGTCATTAACCCGGTGATTCCACTTCCTATCACCAGAACCGTATGTTGGGTTTTCATGTTAATTCTCCTTCTAATGCTCAGAAATTTCGAGAAGCTGCGCCACAAAAGCATTCAGAGGCTGGAGCAGGGCTTGGATCTGGCGGTCACTAGAAACCAAATTGCCTGTTTCGCTGACCTGACAAAACCGCCACCAGTGGGGAGACTGTTCACTCAGCTGATAAACCAGGGTGAGGTAGGGTGTCTTTGACTGGTTAGCCAGAGTTTCGCTGACCAGGGTTTCGCTAAAGCCAATGCGCTGAGCAGATTGGATCGCGGCACAGGTCAAACGCAGATAGGACAGGGCCGCAAGCTGGAACGGCACATGGCGGTCCTGTAGACGCTGTTGGGCAAAGATTAGCTTCTGGCGGATTGCTGGCAAAGCAGGCGGCTGTGGGGCCAGCGGTGAAACAAGTCGCTGTTGTAATTTGGCAGCTTGGGTTAAAGCGTTCATAATTAATTTCTCCTGAGGTCAATTTGTTTTTAGCTGGTCAATTTGTTTTTAGCTAAAGTGACGATTTTTCAGGGTCGTAGCGTGCAGTTGACTAACCCACCAATCTCAGTGGGGGTCTGGGGGCTGCACCCCCAGCAGAGGGCAAGCCCTCTCACCCTGGCTTTGGTTTAATCAAGTCCAGCTACTTAATCGAAGATTGCTCATGCCGCATGGGTAGAGGCAATCGGTTGCATTTGGGGCAACGACTCGGGGCCGGGATATAGCTGCTGCACGTCCACCCCAAGCTGCCGACTGGCCTTCGCCACATAGTCTGGTTTCATCAATGTCCATAGCGGCTGCGGCACCGTTTGCAGCAGTTGCAAGGCGGCATTGACTCCCTGCGTCCAAGGGCCAGCCATCCGCGCCACATTGTTGGGCATCACCATTGCCCGACAGTGGGCCGAACCGCAGCCACAGACAAAGCTCTCGTGGGGTAGCAGATTGAAGGTGGCATAATCGCTCGTGAGTTCTTCGCCCGCTGGAATATCGCGCAGCGCCACTTCAAAATCGATCCCAAATCCCAGACAAGAGGGATTGCAGGAGTGGTTCATAAACCGGCCCAGATCCCAGCAGAGCACAAAGTTTCCTAGCTCATCGCGGTAGGCATATTTGTAGAGCTGACTGTGGAACACGGTAGACAGGGTGGTGAAACAATCGGGCGGCAGGGTTTGGTCGAGTTCGTCCCGCACCCAGGTAATCGTGCCTTTGGGGATCAGCTGGGTGGCAAATACGCCATAGCCAATTTTGTCGTTGATAAACCGCAGTTCAGTGTGAGGATGGATCATGGTTGTTATCCTTAAGAGTTTTCAGATTGAATGTCATGTTGCAAGAGTATGTTTGGTTTTTCTACGCCTTGGGAGCTGCTGTCCTCTGGGGCATTCAATATGCCACGATTGAGCAGTTAACCGAGACGGTGCCCACGCCGCTGCTAACGCTGTCCTATACGGCGATGCTGACCCTGGTTTATGCGGGAGTATTTACCCTGCTGCGGATTGATTTAGGGCTAGAGCAGTGGCAAGTCTACTGCACCCGGCGCAACCTGCTGCTGTTTGGACTGGTGATTTTAGTCGGCTGCGGCAGTACGCTGCTGATCTTTGCGGCGATTGCTGCTGGCAGCGCTACCCAAGCCAGCATTATCGAAATCACCTATCCGGTATTTGTGGCGCTGTTTGCCGCCCTGCTCTATGGAGAAGCGTCCCTGACGCCCCAGCTTCTCGGTGGTGGTCTGTTAATCCTGGCAGGGGTGGCGCTGGTGCTGCGAGGGTAGGAAGGCTGCATCGGCATAGGGGGCTGAAGGACTCGTCCAGTTGGACATGGTCTTCAGTTTGACGCGACTGCCCCTACAGCACAACCGAAGTTTAGGCAGTTAAGCCGAACTTAAGCAGAACTTAAAAGCCCTGCCTGCTATTTCAGAAAAACTATTGTCATCCGCATCCACTGCACCACTATCAGCAGTTGCCTGCAAGCGCCTTTGACTCGTAGCCATATTTACATCTCCATCAATGCCAGGAACACATTCGATGGTTATACAGTATTGGATTTATCCCCATCTCCACATCCAGCACCTGTCACGATCTGACCATGACACTTATCACGCTAGATGATGACGTTGTCCCGAAAAAATGGATGTTTCTGGAGAGTCGAGAAAAGAAGGGTTCGGGGGCTACGCCCCAACAGAGGGTTTGCCCTCGGTACTCCCCTAAAACCATTCTCAATCTGATCAAGCCCAGCTACTTACCTATGAGTTAATAAGGAGTAGTACAAGGAATAGTATTACGAATTCCCCATCCTGTCCTGTAACTAGGGCAGAAGTATACTGGTATATTTTTAATAAAGAAAATGAAGGAGCAGCAACCTCGCAAGGAGTTGCCCTCGGTACTCGCATGGCGAAAAATCCTGCTCAGGGTCACTTAGTAACCCTGGAAATCGCGGTGCCAGGAATGAAGTCAATGGAGCTAAGCGGATTCGAACCGCTGGCCTCCTCAATGCCATTGAGGCGCGCTACCAACTGCGCTATAGCCCCGAGCCTTTACTATGATGCCGCGTGAAACCCAATTCGTCAACTTATCTTTTGGCGGGGGCAAGCCAGCGGGTGGCCTGCCCCTGGAAGCGCTCAGCTCTGGGCTTCGAAACCAAACACCTGATTGAACACCTTCTCGACCTTGTAGCCCGAGTCAATTGACTCCAGGGGGTCTTTGCGGAGGCGGTGGCGCAGGGCCATTACCACAACTCGACGGATATCGTCGGCAGTCACCTCGGTGCGGCCTTCGTAGGCGGCCAGAGCCTTAGCGGTGCGGTTGCAGACAATATCGCCCCGCAGCCCGTCCACATCGAGTTCGGAACAGACCTGGGAGATTTTGATCTTGAGGTCGTGGTCTACCGTGACGGATTTGAGCAGCGTTTGGGCGTTGATCAGGCGCTGTTGGAGGTCTGTCTGCTGGGCCGCATATTTGTCCAGAAAGGGTTCCGGGTCTTGGTCAAATTCGGAGCGCTGTTCTACAATCTCGACCCGCAGGGCCGGGTCTTTCACCGTGCGAATTTCGGCATGCAGGCCAAACCGATCCAGGAGTTGGGGGCGCAGTTCCCCTTCTTCCGGGTTGCCCGAACCGACTAGGACAAACCGGGCTGGGTGGCGAATTGAGATGCCTTCGCGCTCCACCGTGTTCCAACCCGAGGCGGCAGAATCGAGCAGCACGTCTACCAGGTGGTCGTCCAGCAGGTTGACCTCGTCCACGTAGAGAATGCCGCGATTGGCCTGGGCCAGCAGGCCTGGTTCAAACGCCTTCACCCCTTCCGATAGGGCTTTCTCGATGTCGATGGTGCCACAAACCCGGTCTTCCGTTGCGCCGAGGGGCAGGTCGATCATCGGTACTTTTTTGGCGGTGGTGTGGACCAGTTCACCCGCTTCTAGCTGCTGCTTTACCCAGTCGCTCATCAGGCTGACATCGCTGGGGTGGCTGTTGAACGGATCGCCGGCGGCCACTTCAATTTCGGGCAGCACATCGGCAAGGGCGCGAATTGTAGTGGATTTGCCGGTTCCCCGGTCGCCCATGATCATCACACCGCCAATTCTGGGGTCGATGACGTTGAGCAACAGGGCCAGCTTCATTTCTTCCTGACCGACAATTGCACTGAAGGGAAAGACGGCTCGACGAGTCGAAGCTTTAGCGGCAGTCGCGTTGGCAGAGCTAGCTGTAATCACAAAATTTAACCCGGAATGCTAACAAAACATAAAATCACTGTTTTCCATTGTGACACAGAGCGGGACTCAAGCCATGGTCGTCTGACAGTCATCTGGGCTGAACCCAGCTTCGCCCAGAGGTGAGGTTCCGGTAGCAGTTCCAGTAGAAATCGCAGCAAAAACTCCTGCACCATTCTGAATCTAGCGATGCTAAAAGCAGCCCAGCTATTCCAGCCTGATCCAGGAGCAAAACTTGATAGGCAGATCCAATTGGATCGATTAAATATATTTTTCTATCGTGTTGGCCAGCGTCGTCTTGGGAACAGCCCCGACTACCATATCCACCCGCTGCCCGCCCTTGAAAATCATCAGCGTCGGGATACTGCGGATGCCGTATTTGTTGGCAATGCCAGGATTATCGTCGGTGTTCACCTTAACAACCTTGACCTGGCCAGAATACTGCTCGGCAATCTCATCGACAACCGGAGCCACCATGCGGCAGGGACCGCACCAGGGGGCCCAGAAGTCTACCAGAACTGGAACCGAGCTTCCAATTACCTCTTGTTCAAAAGTCTCATCTGTAACTGCGGCTGCTGACATGCCTAAAACCTTTAGCTTATGTGAAGTGTCAAAGTCATACAATAGCGAAAATGCCCAGCCTCGACTAGCGCTTCTAAACAAACAGACATATTTGAATTAAACAGTTTTTGATTGAACAGTTTTGAAATTTTCTCAAGATTGATCGCT
>JBJTUI010000519.1:0-4823 GCA_046080625.1 Elainella sp.
CAGCTCAACGCCCCAGCTCTGCTGGATCTGGGCAACCTGGACGGAATTCGCATGGGGGCCAGCCTGATCATCGCCATCGTGGCGGCAGAGCTGTTTAACCAGGGCAACTGGCAGCGGGTCTATGCCTGCCGCAACAGCGCCACCGTGAAGCGGGCCTTTCTCGGCTCGGCCCTGGTAATTCTGCCGATGCTGCTGCTGGCGGGCGGACTGGGTCTGCTGGCCGCCCATTTTGGCTTTAACGACGACCGCGCCTTTTTCTCCCTGATCCAGCGGCTGGAGCTGCCCCTCTGGGTGGTGCTGACCGTGCTGGTGCTGGCCTTGGCCCTGGTAATGAGCACCCTGTCCTCGCTGCTGAACGGCGTCGCCAGCGTTTTCACCACCGATCTGATCCGGCTGTTTCCCCAGATGCGTTCAGGCGGGCTGCTGCGGGCCTCGCGCCTGCTGACGGTGGCGGTTGGCCTACCCGCGATTGCGATTGCGGCCCAGGGCTACGATGTCCTCTACCTGTTTCTGCTGGCCGACCTGATCTGCGCCGGAGCCTTCTTCCCGGTGATATTCGGGTTCTATTCGCGCAAGCTGACCGGCAGCGTAACATTCTGGAGTACGTTAGCCGGAATTTTAGCCGGAATGCTATTTTTCCCAAAACCCGACTTCACCCCCTGGCTGGCGATTCCGCTATGCGGCGACCTGCTGGCCAGCTTCCTGGCCCCCATCCTGGTTTCGGCTGCAATTGTGCTGATCTGCACAGCCCTGCAAGACGACCGCCACCGCTTCGACTTTGACCAGATTCAGGCTCAGACGAGGTCTTTCGGGCAGATCGAGGCGAGGCTGTAGGGGAGATGGGGGAGATGGAGGAGATGGGGAGATGGGGAGGTGAGGGGTTGGGGGTGCTGAACATTTGTCTCAGAAGCGGCAGCGCGATTACTGTCCATAGCTGTATCGGCAGCCGTATTTAGCAACAGCCCTATTTAGCAACGTCGGCTTGGCAACTGCAACCTGCTGACTATTCCATCTCCCCTACCGTTCGGCTACGCTCACGGCAAGCCTCCCCACCCCTTCCCCCCCATCCCCAAATTTGCTAAAGTCAGTCCATCGGGTTTGGCAAGCTTGGCGATGCATATTCTCCACGGCACCTGGATTCCGGACGCGCCTGATCCTGAGGAGTTCTTCCAGAACGGCTGTTTCTGTCTGTGGGTAGAAACCTCTGAGGTTCAGACAAAGCCGCTCCAGAAGGGCAAATCCAAGCGGCAGACAGTTCCGGCTGAGTCGCCGGTGGAGCCATCCCAGCTTCACCCCCAGCATTTGCTGCCCGAGCCCCTGCGCGAGTTTTTGACCAGCCATCTGGGGTTTCAGGCAACCCCGCAGCTCCAGAGCAGCATTTTTCCCCAATATTTCTGGCTGCCCACCCAGGAGCAACCTCTGCCGTCCTTGGAACTGGCCCGCTATCTGGAAACCGAGCTGCCGGAGACTTTTGAATGGGACTATTGGCAGATTTACTGTCTGGAGATTCCGCCTGAGGGTGCGTCGTTTACCCAGGGCAGTAACCTGATCCGTCTGCTCAACGACCTGCATTTCATTGCGATCAACAGCCCTAGCGAGATGCAGCTGGGGGCCGATCTGCTGTTCTGGTATCACTACAGCCAGACCTTAAAGCAGGTAATTTGGCGTGACCACTACATTCCGGCCCTGAGGTATCGAGCGGCTGAGCCATCAGGCCCACCAAACCGCCGGTCGAAAGCGTCTCCTCCCGCCAATTCGTCTGGGCAGGTCTATGCTGGCTGGGAGATCATTTCTAATGGCTTTGAACGGGATCTACAGCGGCTAGTGAGCTATATGCCGCTGGTGTGCGTCAGCGG
Organism: Elainella sp.; assembly: GCA_046080625.1. Lineage (GTDB taxonomy): Bacteria > Cyanobacteriota > Cyanobacteriia > Elainellales > Elainellaceae > Elainella. The sequence goes on from JBJTUI010000519.1 coordinate 1,857, forward strand.
GTTTATTGATCCACCCCCAGCGCTATCGTTCCATCAGCCCGAGTGGCTGCTGCGGCATTTTGCCGACTGTACTGTCACTAGTCTCCTGCAACATACCCCTTCTACGGCGGCGTTTGACAAACTGTTCGCCGAAACTCTGATTGCCGATTGTCTGAGTCCGAGCGAAGCGCCCACAGGGCTCAGCCTGGAAACCTACCAGAAATGGCAAACCTGGCGCGACCGGATTGCCCAGAGCCAGACCAATCTGCCGTTTCAGCTCTGCTTTCGCCTACATTCACCCCTGAAGCCGCAGGAACCCTGGCTGCTGGAGCTGCTGGTGTCCAGTCTCGACGCCTCCGAGCAGATCGCGCTGCATGACTACTGGAAACTGAGTCCGGCTAGACAAAAGGCGGTCCAGAAAACCCTGGGCGGTCAGTTTGAGCGGGATTTGCTGATGCAGCTGGGCTATGCGGCGCGGATCTATCCCCTGCTTTGGCAAGGGCTGGAAACCGACCGGCCTACGGGCGTGGTGCTGACGGTGGAAGAGGCAGCGGCTTTTTTGAAAGAGACGGCCTGGGTGTTGGAGGAGTCGGGCTATCGGGTAATTGTGCCCGCCTGGTGGACGCCCAAGGGCTGGCAGCGGACCAAACTGCGGCTGCGGGCAACGGGACGCCAGCCTGCCAGCCAGAGCAAGAGCCAGGGCTATTTTTCGCTGGCTACCCTGGTGGACTATGAGTACGAACTGGCGATTGACGGAGAGCCTGTTAGCCCCCAAGAGTGGGAGCGTTTGGTGAATGCTAAGGCGTCGCTGGTGCAGTTTCGCGGCCAGTGGATGCAGCTCGACCAGGACAGAATGCAGCAGATGCTGGACTTCTGGCAGCGCCACAGGCAGGAGCACCCCGAACTCAGCCTGATCGAATTTATCAAGCTGACGGCAGAGGCAGAGCAGGAAACGATGGAGGTGAGCCACGATCAGGCCCTGGCCGAGATGCTGCACAAACTGCAAGACAAGAGCACACTGGAGGTGCTGCCCGATCCACAGCAGTTTCAGGGCCACCTCCGGGACTACCAGAAGCGCGGCCTGTTCTGGCTCAGCTATCTGGACAACCTCGGCCTCAACGGCTGTCTGGCCGACGATATGGGGCTGGGCAAATCGGCCCAGGTGATCGCCCGTCTGGTGCATGAACGCGAGAGCCCGCCCCGCTCTAAATCGAAGTTGAAGCAGGCGAAGCCCGAGATTTTGCCGACATTGCTGGTCGCACCCACCTCGGTAGTTGGCAACTGGCAGAAGGAAATCGAGAAGTTTGCGCCCCAGCTGCGCTCGATGATTCACCACGGCACGGGCCGCATTCAGGACGAAACTGCCTTTCACGCGGCGGTAGCCAACTGTGATGTGGTGATCACCTCCTATACGCTGGTGCGCAAGGATGCGGCCCTGCTGAACAGCGTCGAGTGGCAGCGGCTGGTGATCGATGAGGCCCAAAATATCAAAAACCCCAAGGCCGCCCAGACCAAGGCGATTTTGCAGATCTCGGCCCAGCACCGCCTTGCCCTCACGGGCACACCCGTCGAAAACCGCCTGCTGGATCTCTGGTCGATTTTTAACTTTTTGAATCCGGGCTATCTCGGAAAAGAGAGCCAGTTTCGCCAGTCGTTCGAGATTCCGATTCAGAAACACAGTGATCCTGCTCGCGCCACGATGCTGAAAAAGCTGGTCGAGCCGTTTATTTTGCGTCGGCTCAAGACCGATCCGGCGATCATCCAGGATCTGCCCGACAAGCTGGAGCAGAAGCAGTTCTGTAACCTCACCCAGGAGCAGGCGGCCCTCTACGAAGCTCTGGTGAAGGACGTGGAGCGGCAGCTGCAAGACGCTGAAGGCATCCAGCGCAAGGGATTGATTCTGGCGACGCTGCTGAAGCTGAAGCAAATCTGCAATCACCCGATGCAGTTTTTACAGGACGGCAGCGAGTTTAGCGCAGGCCGCTCCCACAAGCTGAGTCGGCTGACGGATATGGTGAGTGAAGCGCTGGAGGAAGGCGAGAGTCTACTGGTATTCACCCAGTTCACGGAAATTGGCGAGGCATTAGAAAAATACGTTAAGCAGACGTTTCACTGCAATACCTATTACCTGCATGGCGGCACGGCCCGCAGCCGCCGCGAGCGCATGATTGCCGAGTTTCAAGATCCCGAAACCGAACCGGCGGTGTTTATCCTGTCTCTCAAGGCGGGCGGGGTTGGAATTACGCTCACCAAGGCCAACCACGTCTTCCATTTCGACCGCTGGTGGAATCCGGCAGTAGAAGACCAGGCGACCGACCGGGCCTTTCGGATTGGTCAGAAAAAGAACGTATTTGTCCATAAATTTGTGGCCATCGGCACCCTGGAAGAGCGAATTGACCAGATGATTGAAGATAAGAAGAAACTGGCGGGTTCGATTGTCGGTTCAGATGAATCCTGGTTGACCGAGCTGGATAACAACGCCTTCAAAGCCCTGATCGCGCTCAACAAAACCGCCGTCCTGGAATAGGAATCTGAACGTAATCTAAAACATAATCTAAAACACGACCTGAACGAGGAAGAATAGATGCCAACCAACTTTTCGCGAACCTGGTGGGGCCAGCGCTTTATTCAGGCCCTAGAGCGAGTCACAGACTCCGGACGCCTCAGCCGGGGCCGCTCTTATGCTAGGGGCAACAAGGTAAAGTCGTTTCAACTCCAAGACGGCAAGGCCGTTGCCCAGGTGCGCGGCTCGGTCAATCCCTATTTCGGCGTCTACAAAGAACCCACCTACAGCACCGTGGTCGAGTTCAAACCGATCAGCAGCGCCAGCTGGGACAAGGCGATGGCCCATATTGTCTCGAAGGCCAGCTTTATTTCCAAACTGCTGCTGAACGAAGTTCCCGACAACATTGAAGAGGCCTTTGCCCCTCTGGGCCTGCACCTGCTGCCCCAAACCCGCGCCGACCTCAAAACCAGCTGTAGCTGCCC
>JBJTUI010000520.1:0-5216 GCA_046080625.1 Elainella sp.
CACGGTGAGTGGAATTACCGCATCACGCCAAGAGAATAAGCCTCTCAAAGTGTTCAACTTATTTTGAATAGTTGCCTAAGTTGAGCAATTACCGCGGATTTAATCGCCTAGCTCAGGTGATTGAAGGAGTCAAATTTCAGGATGGTATCGCAATCACTGACCTCGTTCGCTCCACGACCAAAAACGCTGCTTAATTCTTCTTCATACACCAGATTTGACAATAACTTTTGTCAGTCAACCAGGTGCTATCCTCTATTACTGCACTACAATGACTTGGTGCTCCATCCTCAAACATGGCCGCAAGCAGGCATCCAATTTACCACTTTTTATAGGGCAAAAATTTCCCGTTCATAATCACCTTGACCCGGTCGCCTTTCGGATCTGTTTCCTTTTCAATATCCAGCGTGAAATCGATCGCGCTCATGATTCCGTCCCCGAACTTTTCGTGGATGATTTCCTTCATCGGCATACCGTAGACCTGCATGATTTCGTAGAAGCGGTAGATCAGGGGGTCGGTGGGAACGATGGGGCCGAGTCCCTTGACGGAGGAAGCGGTGAGTTCGGGCACCAGCTCTTGACCCAGACCCAGTGCATGCAGCAGCTTGCTGGCCTCTTCGGCTGAGGCGGTGGCCTGCCGGTAGACGACGGCAGCGATCCAGACTTCGTCTCGGCCTACGGCGGTTTCCAGATCGGCAAAGCTGAGTCCCTTGGCCTGTTTGGCTGCCAGGAGCTGGACGGTGATGGCGGGCAGTTCGGGGGTAGACATGGGGTGCTCCTTTCAAGCAGGCTTCAACCCTTGTTTCTAACGGGCCTTGGCAAGACATATGGTGTAATAGAATACAAATTCTGGTATGAAGGCGCTGTTTCGGCTGGAACAGAAGCGGGGCTAGAGTTCGTCAGATCAGCCAGGTTGCCCTGCATAATGACGCTGGGTTGCTCCAATAAACTGCTATGCCGTTTCTTGTCTTCAGGGGTTCAGTCACAATGCGCATCTCTTCTTGGTCTGTTGCGCTGGCGCTGGCAGTCAGCCTCAGCTCTGGCGGGTCTGGCTCTGCCGTAGCCGCCATTGAACGCTCACAAGAGGCCAAAATCGGCCCTGCGGCCCCCCAACTCAAACAGCTGCCCCCGGCTCCTCCTTCTACCCCGCCGCCAAACCGCACCCGGTCGGGAGGCTCGCTGGGCGGCGATGTCGTCTGCGCGGCTGGAAACCAGAACCTGATGGCGCTGGTGCCGGTCGAAAACCCGGTTTTGACCACCGCCGAGCGACCTACCCTACTGTTCTACGTGCCGTTTGGGGCCGAGCAGGTGGCCTACGGCGAGTTCTCGGTGCTGATTGGCCCACAGGAAACCCAGCGCCTCTACCAGACCCGGTTTCGCCTGCCCGCCCAGCCCGGAATCGTCAGCCTCACCCTGCCCGCCAGCTCGGAGGCGCTGCAGGAAAACATCAACTACCACTGGTATTTCAAGCTCTACTGCGCCAATCTTGAAACCAATCTTGAAACCAATCCTGAAACCAATGCAGAGCCGCAGGTGATGCAAGTGGACGGCTGGATACAGCGGGTTGCCCTCACCCCGGAACGCCAGCAGCAGATCGCCTCGGCCTCGCCCCAAATCTGGTATGACGCCCTGGCCCAGGTGGCGGCAGGACGGTTGAGTCAGCCCCAAAATTCCACCCTGCAAAGCCAGTGGCAGCTGCTGCTGGAGCAGATTGGCCAAGCAGAGCTGGTGCAGAAACCGCTGGTGGGAGCGGTGGAGCTAGAATAGCCAGCGCCGCTAGAAAACCTGCCGTTGGGAGAGGCAGCCGCTCGCCACTCGATACAGACCGGGCTAGACATTTCGGGTTATTCTGAATCTGAAGATGAACCATGCCCCAACAGGAAGGGAGAGCGCAGATGCAGACAGTAGACGAAAAAATCAGCCCCCTCGCTGGCAAGCTAGCGCCTGCTGATAGCCTAATTGACGTGACCCAGCTGTTAGAGCAGTACTACACCCTCCAGCCCGACCCCAGCAATCCTCTGCAAAAAGTGAGCTTTGGCACCTCCGGCCACCGGGGCTCTTCGGCCCTGGGCACCTTCAACGAGGCCCACATTCTGGCCGTCACCCAGGCCGTGGCCGAATACCGCAAGCAGCAGGGCATCGACGGGCCACTCTACATGGGGATGGACACCCACGCCCTCTCGGCCCCGGCCCAGAAAACCGCCCTGGAAGTGCTGGCGGCCAACGGCGTCGAAACCTGCATTGCCCCGACGGCAGGCTACGCCCAGTTCACCCCCACGCCCGTGGTATCCCATGCGATTCTGGCCTACAACCGGGGCCGCACTTCGGGTCTGGCCGACGGCATCATCATCACCCCATCCCACAACCCGCCCAGCGACGGCGGCTTCAAATACAATCCGCCCACCGGAGGACCGGCTGAGCCAGAGGCCACCAAATGGATTCAGGATCGGGCCAACAGCCTGCTGGCAGGCCAAAATCGCGAAGTGCAGCGCATGGTCTACGAGTCGGCCCTCCGAGCCAGCACCACCCACATCTTTGACTTCATCTCGCCCTACGTCAACGACCTGGAAAACATCATCGACATCGAGGCAATCCGCAGCAGCGGCATCCGGATTGGGGCCGACCCACTGGGCAGTTCCAACATCGCCTACTGGGAGCCGATCATTAACCGCTACAACCTCAACATTCGCATCGTCAACAACCAGGTTGACCCGACCTTTAAGTTCATGACCGTAGACTGGGACGGCAAAATCCGCATGGACTGCTCCTCCCGCTATGCCATGGCCAACCTGATCCAGCTGAAGGACGACTACGATATCGCCTTCGGCAACGACACCGACTCGGACCGCCACGGCATCGTCACGCCCAGCTCGGGCCTGATGAACCCCAACCATTTCCTCTCGGTCGCGATCTACTACCTGTTTACCAGCCGCACCGGCTGGTCGGCCCAGAGCGCCATCGGCAAAACCCTTGTCAGCAGCAGCATGATCGACCGGGTGGGCAAGCTGATTGGTCGCCCCGTCTGCGAAGTGCCGGTGGGCTTCAAATGGTTTGTCTCGGGCCTGCTGGACGGCTCGCTCGGCTTTGGCGGCGAAGAGAGCGCGGGCGCGTCGTTCCTGCGCAAGGACGGCACGGTCTGGACCACCGACAAGGACGGCATTATTCTCGATCTGCTGGCGGCAGAAATCACGGCCCGTACCGGCAAAGATCCGGGCCAGCACTACCAGGAGCTGACCGCCAAACTGGGCGCACCCTACTACAGCCGCATCGACTCGCCCGCCACCCCCGAGCAAAAAGCGCGCTTGGGCAAGCTGGCCCCAGAAGATGTCAAGGCGGCATCGCTGGCTGGAGACGCAATCACGGCCAAACTCACCAAAGCTCCCGGCAACAATGCCTCGATTGGCGGCCTCAAGGTCGTCACCGAAAACGGCTGGTTCGCCGCCCGCCCCTCCGGCACCGAAAATGTCTACAAGGTCTATGCTGAAAGCTTCAAGAGCGAAGCCCACCTCGACCAGATCCTGACCGAGGCCAGCCAGATCGTGAATGAGGCCCTTTAGCGCAGCGCTCCAGTAAAACGGGTTGCCCAAGCTCCTGTCCCGCCGCACCTATCAGCCCCGGCGCACCACCAGCATCTGGTTGCCGCCCTTTTGCAGCTCGTAGGCTACGGGCTGAATCGCGGCCTGATGTCCCAGGTCTTGCAGGTTTTGCATCACCTGCTCCAGATGGGGCGAGGGCTGTAGGCCCAGGGTGAGCAGCGGGAAAATCCGCACTTCTGGGGCAATGCGCAGCATCTCCTGGATCGCCTGGAGGTGGAAGGCTTGGTCGAATTGGTCGGAATAGAGGAACAGCAGGTGGGAGCAGAGGGCCAGGGAAAACTGGTCGGTCAGGAACGGCAGTTGGGGCAGGGAGCCGACCACATAGCGGCCCTCGGCCCGTCCCGGCTCGTAGTCCCGCAAAAATTCCTCTAGCGTTCTCACCCGGCTGGCCCGGAGCTGATCGGGTGACTGGTGGTAGCTCCAGACCCAGTCCTGGGGCGAGGCTTTGATCTGGTCGATAATCGAGTCTACAACCACGTCAAACCGGGAGCGGATCTCATCGCCCGTAAACTGGTAAACCGGATCAACTGAGGTGATGTTGTATCCCTGCTGGGTGGCCTCAGCGTTGAAGCTGGCTGGCCCATCCCCCACGCCGATCAGCTTGCCGTCCAGATCGCCCGCCCCGAGCTGAAACATCTGCACGTATTCCGCAAACGAACGGCCAAACGGCACCACGTTGTCCAGAACCATCGCCATTGCCCGTCTCCTTGCCTGTTGGTTTATCTGTCGGTTTACCTGTTCGCCGACTGGTGCTGTTAAAAAGTGTGCTGTTAAAAAGTATACAGGCAGGAGAATCGGCTGCTGAAGCGCTATGGCATCGCCTTGCAGTATCACTTCACAGCATCAATGTGGATAGATAGGAATTGCGCTGCTGGAGAAACAGCCGCAGGCGCTGGGGGTAATCCTCGCTGACGGATTGCTGGATTGAGAGACGGGACTGGAGGAGTTGTCGCCAGCCCTGCACCTTTGGCGCATCGGCAAAAATGTCAAACTCCCCGATCTGGTCGAAAACGTCAAAGTAGCGGAAGATCGCCCCGTAGACGCCATCCACCAGCGAAAAGCTGTCCCCAGCAAAGTAGCCTGGGTCGCCCAACGCCTGCTCTATCCAGAGAAACTTGCTGACCAATTCCTGCCGCTTCTGCTCAAACTCGGGCTGAGTGGGCGCGTTGTAAAACCCGGCGATGCTGTTGAGAATGCTGGAGCCAAACTCGATCCAGCTGCGGTGCTGGGCTTTCTGTAAGGGATCAGCCGGATGCAGAGAGCCGGGCGTAATCTCGTCCAGATATTCACAGATCACGGCTGACTCAAACAGCACGCCCTGATTCACCTTCAGGAGCGGCACTTTGCCTAGAGGGGAGATTTGCCGGAACCAGTCAGGCTTTTGGGCCAAGTCAATGTAGGTGCGCCGATGGGAAATCTGCTTTTCCAGCAGGGTAATCACGGCTCGCTGGACGTAGGGACAGAGATGATGGCTGACCAGTTCCAAGTCAGACACCCCCAGCGAAGCTGGTGGCTTGATGAATGTGACCGCCCCAAGGGCGGATGGCTTTCGCTGAAGGTATCTGTGGGTTAATTAAAACCGTCCACTTTGGTCAGATGCTTCTTGCTCACGAATATAGCGGC
>JBJTUI010000521.1:0-5025 GCA_046080625.1 Elainella sp.
CGATTTCATATTCCGAGGGGGAAAAGGTGTGTTCGCCAATTTCGCTATCAATAATGCTCAAACTCTGAGCGTCGGTTGTATGCCACTCCATTGCCACCCCAAACCGCAATATTTTCCACCTCCATTAGACCCTACTTGGGGTGATGCGGCGCGATGTGGGGGCAAAGTTTTTGGGAGATGGGGATGGGGAGATGAGGGGATAGGGAGATGGGGGGATGGGGAGGGGACGTGAAGCTAGCGTCCTGATGCCCCAGCTCTCGAATTTCGCAGCAGGAGAATCAGGGAACGAGGCGAAGTCCCTTGCCAGCCCTTCTCAAGAATGTAGGAGAGGTGCCGTGGCTCTGTGGACATCTAGAAAAGGGCAATAGCCCAATAGCTGCCTCATCTCCCCCATCTCCCCCACCCCCTCATGTCTCAGAGGCCGAAGAGGTGAACATGGGAGACAGAAACGCGACCAGCGCCCCCAGAGCAAATCCGGCAATGTTGCGCACCAGGGGCAGCCAGTCGGCGGTGCGGGTCACGACGGGGCCAATACCGAAGGCGATGAACAGAATGCCCCAGAGCGGCGAGAAGATCAGAGCCCACTGCCAGGAAAACACTTTACCGGGCTCGCGCGGATGGGCTGCAAAGCCGAAAATCACGCCGCCCAGCACCGAAGTCACCAGGGTCAAAATCCACTGCTCGCGGGGCAAACCGGGCACCACCAGGCAGCCGCCCTGGCGCAGGCAGGTCTTGATCGAATCTAAAGCGCCCAAAATCGAAGCATCTTCGCCGTTGTCGCGCACAAAGAACTGGTTGCCAAACCGGGTTTGTAGCTCAATCCAGAAGGTGCGGGGCATCAGTTCAAACAGGTCATCGCCGACGCTGAAGTTAAGCAAATTACCGCCGCGTGGGTCGGCCACCAGCATGACGCTGTGGTTGTCTAGTCCCCAGAAGTCTTTCACGGCCCGACCGGGTGTGCGGTCATATTGGGTGAGCACACGCAGCTTCCAGCCCGTTTCGGTTTCAAAATCAGCTAGGTCTTTCTCCAGAGCCTCTTGCTGAATCGTCGTGAGCGAATCGGCCAAATCAATCACGGGCGTTTGGCGATTGGGCAGCAGGTCGGGGTTGTCAAACGCATAGGCGGGGGGCACCAACCAGAGCAGCAATCCAAACGTGAAAGCAACTAGACAGCCCAGACCGAGTTTGAAGTAACGCATGAGCATGGGGCGAAATGAATACGGCGGATTAAAGTTGGTTTAGGAAACGGGTAGAGTGCGTTCGTCGGATTACATCAATTGCCTGGGTTTGTGGGCTAGCGCTGGCCAGACACCAACCTAGACGTCAACAGCCCCAGACACCTACAGCCCCAGACATCTACAGACAGCGATTAATGTAAAGACGAGCAAAATACTGTTTACATTTATTTACTTTAATCTCATTTTTATCATATCAAACGCCCGATGATTTACCTTCTGCCCCAAGAACAGTTGGCGCAGGGACAGCGCAACCCTGGCCGGTGTAACGTCGTCGTCCGGAGGTTAATTACAGCGATTTTCATTTCAGTTAGCTAGAGGAGGGGGTGTGGGGGCGGTGCCCCCACGCAGGGGCTACGCCCCTGCACCCCACTGTTAATCCGTGGTTGATTGATCTGAAAACTGCTGTAATTCGAAAATGGCTGGAGCTGAGGTTTCAGCTGGAATCGCTGATCTGTCAAAAGGCGTCAGTCAAAAGGCGTCAGCTGCAGCAGGATCGGGTTGCTTCAGGTCGAGGGCCGGAGCCTGGGCCGGGGTGAGTGCAGTGGGTGCTGGGCTCTCTGAGGCCAGGTTCGCTAGATCCGCCAAATCTTCAGGTTCTTCCTCGAACTCCTCCTCGAACTCATCCAGCTCATCCTCAGGCGCGCTATCGAGTGTGCTATCGGGCTGACTGAAGGTTTGCCAGGCGGCGCGCAAACCTACCCAGAAGCTGCGGGTTGTGGTTTGGGCCTGTTTGGCCTGCTGTTTCAGACTGACCAAACCCTGGTCAAACTGACCGACGACGCGCCCGGCAGCCTGCACGTTCTGGCTGACATCCCCTGACAGATTGCTGAGTTCGCTGCCCGTCAGCCGCAGCGTCTCCAGGGTCGGGGGCAACTCGCGGTTCAGCGTGTCAAACAGCTTTTCGGCACTGCGGGCGGCTCGGGCTAATTCTTGCAGGGCAGGCAGGGCCGCCACGACCACGGCGGTCAGACTCATGGCGACCAGCAGCACCGACAGGCTGAACCAAAGTAGAGGGTTTGTCACGCCTGACTCCGCCTAGACTGGTTTTGCATCTTTTGAATCTTGGGGCAGGGGCTGCGGCTCAGCTTGCTCGACCTGCTCTAGCTCCTGCTGGCGCTGGCTGGCTTCTACCCCGGCGGCAATTGCGTCTCGCAGGCGCAGCAGCGTATTGTCCCACTGTCGCAGGGCCGATTCAGACAGGCGGTCGGCCTGAACCTGGACAGCCGCAGACAGATCTTCGGCCAGTTCTGGCAGCGCGTCAGCAGATTGTTTGAGCAGCCTGCGGGTTTCGCGTCCAGTTTTAGGAGCCAGCAAGAGTCCGGCAATCGCGCCCGCTGCGGCTCCCAGCATCAGTCCTCCGACAAAGAACCCGCCTGAGCTAGACCGATTTTCTGACATAGATCCCACCTTTACAGATCCCACCTTTACAGATTCACCTTCACAAGTTGCAAGGGCTGCACCGGGCAGCAAAACCGTTGCCGCGACAAACCTGGGCAAATAGTTCTCCTCTAGTGTATGGGCATTCGCAGCCGTCGAACGCTCAGGATTTAACCAGCCGTTGAACTCGCTAGCGGCTGAGAGGTGGTTTTGCTCCCGAACCCGCAGAACCCGACTGAACTCGAGCGCGGCTGGGGACAGACTGTTGCCGCTGCCAGATCGACCACCCTAAACCCACAAGGGAGAGCAACTGCCGCAGCTGCTGGAGCTGGGCCTGAAGCTGTTGATACTGGCTGCGATAGCGTTGCAGGCTTTGCTGTCCCTGGGCCAGCCTTTGGGGCGACTGCCGCAGCAGTTCGGCGGTTTGCTGTTCGGCCAGCACCAGGCGATCTGCCAGATCGGTCAGCTGTTTTCTGGCCCGGTTGAGCTGTTTGACGCCATACCAGCAGAGCAGCACAATTAGCAAATTTAACGTCAGCGCCAGGGTCAGCATAGCGAAAACCAAAAATAGGCGAAACCGGGATAGACCAGCGCAGAACTGCCCAACCTGCCGATCCAGCAAACGGGCAGCCACAGACCCCAAACCGGACAGGGCATGGGCTGGCAAAGGTAGCTTGGCCTGATCATACCTACAGGCGGGGGGCATTGGGCCGAATCGGCAGCAGCCGATCAATTTGGCGTCGATTTGGCAGCAATTTGACTTCACTCCGCTCCCGCCTGCGATAAACAACCCGAATTGCCCGTTACACTAGGGGCAATCCGCCGCCTGCTGTCTCTCCAGGAGCCGATATGTCCGTATCGACCATGCAAGCTTCGCTATGAAAGCTGTCCTCTTTGCCCTGTTGAATAGCATTTTCCTGGCTGCGGCCTGTCCTGCCCTGGCCCTGCCCCCTCCCGAAGGCCCTCCTCTGTCCCAGACTGCTCCAGCGCCCCTCGACCTCGACCCGGCTCTGCTCGAAGCCAGTCCCCTCTGGCAGCGCTGGCAGGAAGAAGTGCCCGATGTCTTGTCTGAAATTCGCCGCGACCCCAGCTTTCGGACGCGCCTGCGGTTGGGCTATTCCCAATTTCCGGCCAATGGTCAGGAGGCAGGGCTGAATCTGGGCGTCGAGGATGCCTTTGTGGGGCGCACGGGGCTCACTGTCAGCGCCTCCTACCAGCGCAGCTTCAACGGCGAGCGGGAAGCCTATGGCGGCGATCTGCATTACTACGTGCTGCCCCTGGGAAGCTCGGTGAATCTGGCTCCGGTGGTGGGCTATCGCCAGCTGCACACCGACCGCTACAGCACCGATGGGGTGAATCTGGGGGCCAGACTGCGGATTGTGCCATCCCGCACCGGAGCCGCCGACATCACCCTCACCCAGACCTGGGTTGCCCCCGGCAGCAGCGAAGAGGTGGGCATCAGCACCCTGTCTCTGGGCTACGCGGTGACGCCTGATCTGCGGATTGCCACCGATCTGGAAAAACAAAACGCCCCCCAGCGCAAAGATAGCCGAGTGGCGGTCGTTTTAGAGTGGATGCTGAAATAACTAAAGGGAAAGCGCTCATCCGCCTAGGGGCGTGAAGCAAATCAGGGGAAGACAAGATGTTGCAATTTCAGCCACCCGGATTCGGCCAGAAACTGATCAAGACGACGCTGGGCGTGATGGTCTACTATACGCCTACAGCAGCGCCCTGGCCAGTACAGCCAGGTTCCCAGAAAGCTTCCCAGGGGCCGCTGGTGTTTCTGCACAGTCTGGGCGGCGGCTCCTCGGCCTACGAGTGGTCTAAGGTATACCCGGCTTTTGCCTATGACTATCGGGTGATTGCGCCTGACCTGATTGGCTGGGGCCAGTCTACCCATCCCCAGCGCGACTACCGGGTCGAAGACTATTTCTTAATGCTGACCGAACTGTTGGACTGGGTGGGTGAACCCGCGACCGTTATGGCGGCCTCGCTGACGGCGGGCCTGACGATTCGCCTGGCCATCCAGCGCCCGGAACTGTTTCGCCAGCTGGTGTTAGTAGCGCCATCCGGCTATGGCGACTTTGGCCTCGACTATGGCCAGAATCTAGCGGCCCGACTGGCAGGAGTTCCCGGACTTGACCGCCTGCTCTACGGGGTGGGAGCCGCGAACGAACTGGCCGTCCGCAATTTTCTTGAGCAGTTTTTGTTTGCCGACCGCCGCCGCCTCACAGACGAAACGGTCGCCGCCTATCTTGCCTCGGCCCTACAGCACAACGCCGCATACAGCGCCCTGGCTTCCCTGCGGGGCGACCTCTGCTTTGATCTGTCGCTCTATATGGGGCAACTGCAAACGCCCACGACGCTGCTCTGGGGTGAGCAGGCCCGGTTCAGTCCTTTGAAGCTCGGT
>JBJTUI010000522.1:0-7024 GCA_046080625.1 Elainella sp.
AGCTTTTGGGCAGTTTTGATGTAGAGCGCTTTGAGTTCGTTGTTCAGTTCCGGCATGGGGAATAACCTTGGTTAGATAGATTAAGGTTCTCTTGCCAGTATTATAGGATCAATCATTACTTGGAAGTCTCTTAGAGCACTGTTGCTACCCTAATTCATTCCTCTAAAGATGTCAAATGGGTTCTATAGAGAATATAGCGGTCGTTACGGTAGGCAATCGGTAAAGTCAGCTGATGGTTAGCCCGAGTCAGTAGATATTGGGCCGAGTATTTTGTTAGCAGAGCTTGAGCCTGTTCACTCGTGAGGCGACTGTAGCCCTCGGTTAAACTGCGTCTTGTCTCGCTGCGAACATCCTGGGTGCGAGGCGACGAAGCCTGGGGAAACACTCCGCCATTCAGATCTGCGATCCGGTCATACCATTCCAGAATTTTAGTTTTGGTTTGAGGCAGCAGTTTGTATTTAGCAAGCGTCGGGCGTTCGGTGATCCAGCTCAACTCAACCAGCTCAACTGGCGAAGAAATAATCAGAGCATTAGCTGGCGTTTGGGTCTTTACCCAGTCCGCTAGCTCCAAGAATTCAGGTTCAAGGGCAGGATCTTGATGGGCCGGAAACTGGGGCAAGCTAGCCACCTGGGTTTGAAAGGTAGCTAGCTGAATGCTGCAAGTGATGGCGATTAACCCCAGACAAACCCACTGCACAATTTGCTGTCGTGCCGCAAACTTATACTGAACTGCGCAGGTTAACAGCAAGCAAGTATTCAAGGGCAGCAGCACATCCCCAACCCGAAACGGATAGAACTGGAGCCAATTCCCCTGCTGATCGAATGGGGCAAGCAATAGTCCAGCCACAAAGGGCACTAGACTCAGCAGCGTTAGTTGAAATAGATCAATACTGGCTTGATATTGCTGCTGGGTTTGTTGCTGAGTTTGCTGCCGGGTTTGGCGCTGCTCCTGCCCCAGTACAGCTATGCTGGCAACTAGGACAATCAGATAGGCCAGGGGAATCAGCCACCAGAAAGGCTTCCAGGAAAGGGGATTGAGGTGGTGGGGCAGCCTGAGAAAAACATAGATGAATGAAGGGGCTAACTTTCCAGCGACCGGTGCTGAGAACAGATGGGCGACAACAGGCGTAATCGCAAAGGCGCTGGCCGCACAGTAAATTACTGCTCCTAGCCCGAACTGGCGCAGGTTCAAGGGCCGTCCCTGACGAGTCGCCTTTAGCAACAGCGTGGCTACCACAATCAGCGTGGCCCAACCGCCAACCAGCACATGAAAGGAAGTTGCTAGCCCGAGCAGCAGCGCCATCAGCTGGTAGCGCTGTCGCAACAGGCAGGCGATAGCCAGCAGCAGCAACCCGTAGGCGACCGCCTTGGCTTCCAAACTTTTCACCAGCCATTCCTGAGCCGCCACTCCCTGTTCCGGAATCACGTAGAGAAACAGGCCGAGTGCGGTGATCAGCAGCGGCAGCTTCAGCCCCAGCCTGCGTCCAATCAAAACCAGGCCCAGAGCCACCAGGCTATAGCAGACCAGCCTGCCCAGAATCGAAGTTGCCAGAAAGCCGCTGACGCTGGCCAGATTGCCAAACAGCAGCGCAAACAACCGGCGATAGCCCGGCGGCTGATTCAAATACCAGTCAGCCGGAATCCAGTTCGGGTCGGCAGCCTGTCTGGCCAGCGGCAAAACATCTACCTCATTCACCAGCCCCACGTTGTCATCAAACAAATATTTGAGGCCGATGAACGCCACAAGAGCCAGAACCTGGAGGCCAATCTGGCGGAGGTGAAAGGGGAGTTTATGCAACAGATCCATCAGCATCCAGGGGGACAACCAGCAGGTAGCCAGAGCGGAGACAATTTCTAGCGGAGGCATGACGAACTAGGAGCTGTTGCGCCGCATCAGGCAAATAGGGGCACAATCAACGCAACGACCACGCCGCCTAAAACCAGATACTCAACGAACCGAAGCAAAGGATTAGAAGTCATACAGGCCGGGGGAGATGAAATTGGAGAAGCGGCTTAGAAAAGTAGGCGCTGAACCGATCTGAATAGCAAATCAGGTGAACCTAAGAAACTAATCAATCGCCTTTAGATCGCCTCAGCCGGCCCATGGCTTGCACCAGCGGATCGCTAGGGCGGGTTTTGGTATCAACTATCGAGAGGAGCAGCGGTAAACCGCCGACCCGAGCCGCCATCAAAATGTGTAGCAGCAGGCAGACCGCCATGGTCAACCAGGCCATCAGGTGAGCGCTGTAGGCAGCGTGGTAGAGCTCGCCTCTGGGCAACCACTCTTCCTTCATCAGTCTGCCAGAAATCAGGGCCAGAACGGAGGCAATCAGAATCAAGGTGTTGACCAGACGCTGGAGGCTAATCCAGCCAATGGGCTGACTAATTCGGGCCAGCTGTTTTAGCGAATCAGGTTGGATCAATCGTTTTTGGCCCCAGTGAAAGCTGTAGATAGCGAATAGGGGAAAGAATAGGAGAAAGGTGAGGGCGATTGTGCCATGCACGCCCTGGATATCGGCAAGGGTGGGGAGGGCAAGGCGGCCAAATCGTCCGTCGTAGGTGTCGTAAACCCAGAAGCCTGTGGCAAGCGCACCCAGCACCAACAGACCGTTGATGCCATGTAAAAGGCGCAGCAGCAGGGGTTGATAGGGACGAGGAGTTGCCATAGGAGTTCAGAGAATGCAGAGCAGCTGGGTTGGGGGACAAAATCCCTGCCTATCTACTTTGCCAAATTACCATGAAATCTAGATGAAATCCCTGAACGTGAAATCCCTGAAACAGAGATGTTGCATCCCCGATCAAATTGCCTAGAATGGGTCTTACAAGACATTTTCAGGACGTTTTCAGGGCGTTTTCAAGCCGCCTTTGAACCTGGTGTAGAGGTTTAATCATTGCTTAATATTTGAACTGTAGGCGCATAAAATACAGGCGCGATCACCATAAACCCGCCGCTTAAACGTTTGTCAGCTATTTCCCCTACTAGCTCTTTCCCCCACCAACCATGAGAATTCTTCTAGTCGAAGATGAGCCCGATCTCGCTACTGCTATTAAATGGGCTCTGAAACAGGAAAAATACGTGGTTGACTGGGCCCAGGATGGGGCCGCAGGCTGGGCCTACTTGGATGGGGCACTGCAATACAGCGTGGCGATTCTGGATTGGATGCTGCCCGGTCTCATGGGTCTGGAGATCTGCCAGCGCCTGCGAGCCCAGCACAATCCCCTACCAGTTCTGATGCTGACGGCCAAGGATCGGACGATGGACAAGGTTGCCGCCCTGGATGCCGGAGCTGATGACTATCTCGTCAAGCCGTTTGAGATGGAAGAGCTTTTGGCCCGGCTGCGAGCCTTGCAGCGCCGCTCGCCCCACCTCCAGGCCCAGCAGATCCAGCTTGGGCCAATTCTGTTGAACTATACCCACCGCAGCGTCTATTACCAAACCGATTCTCAGCAGCTCCAGCCGATTGCTTTGACCCACAAAGAGTTTCAACTGCTGGAATCTTTTATGAGCCATCCCCGGCAGTTCTTCAACGCCGAACAGCTGCTCTGGCAGCTCTGGGAAACAGCGACCGATGTATCCAGCAATGTCGTTGCAGCCCAGATGCGTCTGCTGCGGCGGAAACTGGCCGAACAGGGCTGCCCCGATTTTATTGAAACCGTTCCCCACATGGGCTATCGGATCAATTCCCGCTATGTCACCTAAGCCCCAACCGCCCCTGAACCCGCGTCAGCAGACCTTTCACAGAACCCGCCAGCGTTTGGCCCTCTGGTATACGGGGGTGACCACATTGATTCTGGTGACAGCAGGGCTGATCATCTACAGCCTAATTGCCCATGCCCGCTGGTTGAGCCTGGAAAAAGAGATGCAGACCCTGGCTATCCTGATCGAGAACCAGGTGGAGCCTGTCCTGAGTGAGACCGGTCAACTGAACCAGATCGCCCAGCAGCGCCTGCCCGAACTCTGCCTCTATTTAACCGGGTGCCGCCCGCTCATGCAGCAGGCTAACCCCAGCCAGCTCGGCAATCTGCTCTATTTGAACCAGTCCAGCGAGGTTTGCGTCCGCTTGGTCGATCAGGCCGACCGCCCAGTCGCCTGGCTCAGGTTGTCCCCAGAGCGCCCCTGCCAAGATCCCCAGCTTTGGGAACGGCTCCAGGATTCAGAAGGCCACTATTATCATCGGCTATCCTACGCGCTGCACACACCTTCCCAGACCGACTGGGGAACGCTACAAATTCTCAAATCCCTCAACGAGCTTGATATCTACATGCTGTGGATCGAACTAGCTCTGGTTGGGGTGATCAGCGCGGCGATTGTGACGGCTGGGTTTGCGAGCTGGCAACTCGCTAAGCTGGCTATGCAGCCCGTGCAGTCTAGCTATCAGCAGATGGAACAGTTCACAGCGGATGCCGCCCATGAGCTGCGTTCACCACTGGCCTCGCTGCGCGCCATTGTCCAAACTGCGATGCGTTCTCCCAGCCTAACGCCCCAGGAAATCCAGGAAACCCTGCAAATCCTCAACCGTCAGAGCCAGCGGTTAAACAGCCTAGTGCAAGACTTGCTGATGTTCAGCCAGATCGGCCAAGCCCTGCCCCAAACGGCACAACAGCTCTGCTGTTTGAACCAGATTCTCCCAGACCTAACCGATGAATTTATGGCCATGGCCATGGCGGCCCAGATCAAACTCACCTGTCAGATTCAGGTGGCACCGCTCTATGTGTTGGGAAATCCGGATCAGCTGCACCGAGCCGTGGCCAACCTGATCAGCAATGGCCTGAACTATACGCCGGCCGGGGGCGAGGTGGCGATAATTCTGGAGGCCAATGCGGGCTATGCCCTGATCCAGGTGCAGGATACGGGCATCGGCATGGCTCCCCAGGACCAAACTCGGATTTTTGACCGGTTCTACCGGGTGGCGCAGGACCGGTTCTACCGCTCCGGCGGCTCGGGGCTGGGGCTGGCGATTGCCCAGTCGATTGTTCAGACCCATCAAGGCAGCCTGACCGTTCAGAGCCAGCTGGGGCAGGGCAGCCGCTTTACAATCACGCTACCGCTGGCCACCGCCAGTTGACGGCCTACAAACTGAGGACCGTGACTGGGAACCCTGGGGGCCGTCTGAAAGATTTAACTCTAAAGATTTAAACCTGTAAACCAGGGCGAACGAGGAGATTCGAACTCCCGCGTGGCGGAACCACAATCCGAGTTTTCAGCCCTTGCAGGACAAGCGTTCTAAATTAGATGCCTTCTTAAACCCTTATGGGCAGTACGATTGAATCTTTTATGACTACCTAAAACCTGTCATGCTGGGTGAAATTTTAGGGAAGAAATTAGGGAAGTGTGGCTAAGTTCGATGTAGACCAGGAAATCTCAAAACTCAATACTGAGCTACGTTCTGGCCGGTTGCGAGCTGCTATCAGGCGCAAAGGTGACAGGCTGTATCTGAGGGCCACACTTCCGCCAAAGCCGGGAAGCGGCAAGAGCGAGCCGCATCAGCAGGAATCAGCCTGGGCGTCTATGCCAATCCAGCAGGGCTGAGCAGGGCCAAGGCTGAAGCTCTCCAGATTGCCTCAGATATGGCGATGGGGCGATTTGATTGGGGCAGGTATATCAAGGTCAAGTCGGCAGCTCCCCAGACGGCAGCGGCCTGGGTGGAAGCCTTCGAGGCTGATTACTTCACCCGCCGAGCCAGAACGCCCGAATCCCAGACGACATGGGACAAGGACTATCGGGATGTGTTCAGGAAGCTGCCAGATGGGCCACTGACGGCAGAAGTGATACTGAAGCTGATTGCCAGCACAGCCCCTGATACTCGCAGCCGAAAGCGGTTCTGTGGTGCGTTGGGAGCGCTGGCCCGGTTCGCTGGCATCCCGATTGACGTGAAGCCACTGCGAGGCAGCTACAGCCCCAAAGCAGTGCAGCCGCGTGACCTGCCGAGCGACGCCATGGTTATTGAATGGCGCGACCGAATACCGGATGAGGCTTGGAAGTGGGTCTATTCGGTCATGGCGGCTTATGGGCTGCGGCCTCATGAGTGCTGGCATATCTCGCCTGAAAGCGTCAGCAGTGGCCCCAAGGTCGAAGTGTTGCGGGGCAAGACTGGCCGCCGCGTCGTCTGGCCTTACATGCCCGACTGGTGGGAGGATTGGCAGTTATCTAAGATGCAGCTTCCCAATGTGACAGCTAAGTGCAATCGGGATTATGGACTGAGGGCACAGCAGTATTTCCGGCGTCTGGGGTTGCCGTTTCCGCTCTACAATCTGCGCCATGCATGGGCCGCCCGTGCGGCTCGCGAGGGTTTAGAGAACGCAGAAGCAGCCAGGATGCAGGGACATGGCAGCGACGTGCATGAGTCGATTTATCAGCGCTTCATGGGCGAGGAGGCCACCGAGGCAGCCTGGGAGCGCACGAGACGACGCGGCGCAAAGGGGGACGCTTAGCCGGGGCAGTCGCAAAGAACTTGCGGACTGCTGCTACTTTGATCAGGTAGTTGCCGCGCTTGCCGTCCGAGGTGTTGATGAAGTGCTGCCCGTAGGTAAACCGGCCATCGGTACAACGCTCTTTCAGCATTTCGGTGCTGATGCCAGGGCCGAGAGCTGCCGCCCCGTCGTCGAGGCTGACCCATTGCTGTTCAGACTGGGCTTGTTGCATCTGTTCGATCAGGCTCTTGCAAGACTCAGCGACCGCTTTCGAGGCTTCAGCGGCAAGTTTGAGGGATTCAATTAGTTCGCGATCAATCATGCTTGTCTGGCTCCTCTAGATAGTCAAAGTCTTCGGCTTCAGGGAAGTTGAACCACTCTGCCCAGCCCTCTGGTTCCGGCTCCGGCTCTGGGCTTGGCGGTGACTCTAGGGCCGCCGCCGCATCGTAAAAGCTTTGGGGCAGCTCGCTCAAGATTGTGTCAGGGTTGCCGCCCGCCCGCTCGGTGGCCGCCCGTGCCAGCCGAACCCGAATCGGATTGCATAGGTCAGGCAATCCCCAGACTTTAACCTGCTGCGCCCGTGGCCCAACCTTACGAAGTACCTCAGCCTTCA